>DASVUW010000325.1:0-3761 GCA_036386845.1 Allosphingosinicella sp.
CGCATCGGCACCAGCGAGGTGTCCCAATGACGCTTCTCGCCATCCAGCTCGAAGACCTCGCGGTACTGGTAGATTCGCCCCGTTCGAAGGACATGCCGGTAGGTCTCCAGAATACGGTTCGCCGCCGCTTCCGGCAGGATGTCGGCGACCCGTTTCCCCTGAATGTCTTCAAACTTCAGCCCGACGCCCGCCTCGTGCGCCGGATTGATCTCCTCCACGAGGAAATCGTCGTCGGGCGTCACGCCGACTATGAAGAGCGCCTCCGGCGTGTTCTCGAAATATGTCCTGTATAGTGCGTCGGAGCGGCGTCTGGCCGCCTCCGCTTCGATCAGCCTGTGCTGTTCGCGCACGCGCTCAGTGACATCATAGACAAACTGGTAGGCGCCGATCTGGCGGCCGTCCGCATCACGCAGGACGTTGTACTTCATCTCGTAGTGACGCCGGTCCAGCGCCGGGTCGCCGTACTCGCCCGTCTCGCTGAACTCCTCCCCCGCCAAGGCTCGCGCCCAGATTTCCCGCACGGCGCTTTGATGCTCCGGCTTGTCGGCCAAGAGGTCCAGAATCGAAGCCCCTACCTCCGGACGCACGCCGTAGATGCGCTCGAACTCGTCGGCGCTGGCCTTGTTGATCGCGACCGACCGGAAATCGGGGTCGAGCACCTGGACGAATGCGTCGGTGCCCTCGACGATGTCGGCCAGGACGTTGCGCTCGGCCAGAGCTTCAGCGACGCGTCCTTGGAGCCGGTCGTTCGAGCTTCGCAACGCTTCCTCGCGACGGCGATCCTCAGTGATGTCGACGTTCACGCCGACCAACCGGCTCGGCTTTCCGTCGGCATCGAGCACCGCCACCGCCTGGGACCGCACCCAGCGCGTTTCGCCGGTGTCTGGGTGCACGATCCGGAACTCGATGTTGAACGGATCGCCGTGAGATGCGGCCCGCTGCGCCGCCTGGCTGGCTTCATGCTTATCATCGGGATGAAGCACACGGAGCCAGGCGTCGAATGGCGATACGGCGTCCCGCATGGGGTCGAGGCCGTTGATGTGAAACATCTCCGGCGACCAGTTGATCTCGCCAGTATCGAGTAGCCAGTCCCAGACCCCGAAACCCGCGGCGCGTTGTGCGAGCGCCAGGCGGGCCTCGCCGGCTCGCATAGCCTCCTCTGATCTGCGCCGCTCCGTGATATCTGCAAGCACCCCGACCGCGTGTGACGGCGCGCCGGCTTGGTCGAGCGTGAACTCGGCGCGGAGCCACAGCCAACGCACGGTCCCGTCCGGCCAGACGTAGCGATACTCGGCGTCGATCACTCGCTCGCCACGTGCGAGCGCCGCTTCTCCCACCGCCCGCAGGCGCTCCTCCTCACCCGCATAGTAGCGGGCGCGCATCTCCTCCGCGGTGGGGTCCGCATCCTCCGGAAAGCCGAGAAGCCTGTTCAGCTCCGGCGACCCCGTCACCTTGTCCGTGGCGATCTCCAGCTCCCAGACCGCCATGCGACCGGCCTCGATCGCCAGGGCGAGACGCGCCCGTCCCGCACGTTCGGCGTCTTCGAGGCGTCGCCGATCCGTTATGTCCTGGAGCGTTCCCACATAGCGGACGGCCTGGAGTTCACCGTTGACGTCGGCGAACACCGCCTCCCCGTGTGCAAGCACCCATCTGACCTCGCCGTCGGAGCGGACGACGCGATACTCGTAGGGGAGCCGTTCCCGCAGCAGGGGGTCCAGCGCCCGGCGCGCCATCGCGGCCGTGCGCGGGTAGTCGTCCGGATGCGTCACACGCCGCGCGTCGTCGAAGGTCACGTCCTGATCCGGGGCGAAACCGCAGATGGCCTTCGCCTCGGCCGAGTAATTCATCCGCCCGGAAAGAACGTCCCAGTCCCATATGCCGATGGCGGCCGCGTCGGTGGCCAACTGAAGTCGGGCCTGGCTTTCGGCGAGCGCCGCGACCGCGGCCTTTTCTTCGGTCACATCCTCCTGCAGACACAGCCAGTGGGTCCGACCCTCCACATCGACAGCGGTGATGCGCGATCTTGAAGTGAAGATCGACCCGTCTTTCCGCCGGTTCAGCCACTCGCCCCGCCAGACGCCGTTGCGCTTCAACTCGGCGATGACCGCCTCAACCTTGCGAGCGTTCTCTAGCGCCGGGTAGGCGTTCTGGGTCGAGACATGCCGCCCGACCAGCTCTCCTGCCGCATAGCCGAACATCCGATCTTCGGCAGGGTTGGTGTAGACAATGGTTCCGCTTTCATCGGAGAGGCTTACGCCCTCGCTCATGTTCTCCAGCAGCGAGCGGTACAGACCCGCCGGCATTTCCGGCCCCGGACCGGATGGTTGCAGTCCCGGAACCCGGTCAACCGCTCTCAGGGGATCCACTGGCTCACTCATCAGGCTCCCCGTCGTCGCGAAATCCCTCCTCTGTCAAGGGGACACCCGTCCGCTGCACTGATCGGAGCACGTCAGCAGCGAGCATCTAAGCAGGGCCTCGGCAGGGTTTCCAATACCCGCCGAGACATGCCCAGAGTCGACATAGGCCCTGTCCGCAATCAGGTCGTACGAACCTTCGGAAGTAGGAGGCTTAACAGGGGCCCTGAGTGCGGATGGAGCGGACCAGGGTTTCCTCCCCGCTGCCCACCACCTCGACCGATGCGCGCCCTTGGCAAGTACGGCCGTCGGGAAGGACATAGTCGTACGTCACTTGAACGGTATCGCCATCGATGGCGGTCGCGTCGCGAAGGCGCAGAGGACGGCGGAAAGAAGAATAGTACCGGGTGAGCGCACCTGCCGACAGGGGGCCGCTGGCGCGCTTGGACGGTATCACCAGGCGCGCCGCCGATCCGCCGTCTCCCCGCCCCAGCGCGGCATAAAAGGCGCTCACTGTCGCGACGGCTCCGGAATTTCCTTCTCCGTCATCGATCTGCTCGGCCGGCGGCTCGGCTGCGGGCCTAGGGGCTTCCGCAGGCCGGGGGACGGGAGCGACGTCGGGTTCAGCAATCGACTGAGTGTCATTTGTGTCAACCACCGGGCTCGTTTCCAACCGGTCGGTTTGCGCCTCGGACGCCTCCAGGATTTGCGCGTCATCGACCGCGACGGCTTCTTGGGCATCGTCGGCGTATTCCACCACGGCGGGGTCTGGATCGCCTTCGGACGAACCGAAATAGACGAATGCCCCAACGAGAGCCGCCAGCAGGCCCAATGCGGAGAGGATGGTTCGGGTGCCCGAACGGCCGGCCCGTCGATCCGCATGAGGTGAGGCTAAAGGTTCACGTGTCGCGTATGCCGCTTCAGGGGGCTCATCCCCCAAGACACCTATGCGGCTTGCGCCAGCAGCGCGGCCATGCCCGGCCAAGGATCCTTGGTCTCCGTCCAGCGCTTCGACGCGCGGCTTGGGCTGCTCCGGAAGTCCTGGATCACGCGCGCCGCCGTCGGCCCGCTCTGGGGCCGGGCCCCGCTCAGGGAATGATGGGTCGTTCGAGGAACTCATTCCATCCCCTCATTCGGATAACCCGTGGGGCGGTGGTGCGAGGCGCTTGTGGGGAAATCTTCCGTCCCCACCTCGGTGCGCCGCGGCGTCTCGTGAACTTCCTCGACTCGACGCTCCACCGTCTTTGTGACGACGACTTCTTCGCGAACGAAGGCTTGCTTCGTGACGACGGCCTCTTCTCGCATCTGTGCGATCTCGACGACCCGTCCGCGCATCAGACCGGCCGATTGAAGTTCCTGCTCGTCGATCCGGCGGTTGGCTGGGCGCTTATCGACAAGCAGAATCTC
>DASVUW010000326.1:0-6385 GCA_036386845.1 Allosphingosinicella sp.
CAGCCGGTCCGGCTTTTCGACCTCCGCGACGGACGAGCCCCAGCCGTGGAACTCGATGGTCCCCATCTGGGTGCAGGCGATGATTCCTGCCGAGTCCTCGACATAGACGTAATCCTCGATCTCGCCTTTCTTCTCCTCGATCGGGATCTGGTGGACGTGCGGCCCGAAGCTGCCGGTATTGTGCTTCTGGAAGAAGCATTTGCGGGCCCGGCCCTGGGGACAGCGGACGAGGCTGAGCGGGCGGTTGGCGGCCCATTCCATCATCATCGGGCCGATGGTCCGGTAATAATCGACCAGCTCGGCTTTGGTGACCCCGGCGTCGGGGAAAAGGATCCGTTCGGGATTGCTGATCTTGATCCCGTCCCCCGCGGGCGCCGCGCGCTCGACCGGCTGGGGCGTCTCCTCGATCACTTCGGCGGCCTTCTTGTCGCTTCGAAGGCCAAGGAAGCTGCCGTGACGAACGACCCCTTCCGAAGTGAATTCCGCGAAGGCGACCTCGCAGACCAGCCTGGGCTTTACCCAATGCGCGCCGCGGGCATCCGCTCTCGGGACCGAAGCGGCCGGCTTCTCGGCGGCGATCGTCTCGAACCGCTCGAGCAGGTCGTGCTGGACCTGGTTCGAGAAACCGGTGCCGACCTTTCCCGCGTAGCGCAGCTTGCCCTCGTCATAGACTCCGAGGAGGAGAGCCCGGAAGCCCCGGCCTTTCTTGTCGCTCTCCGACCAGCCGAGGATGACGAATTCCTGCCGGTAGGTACATTTGATCTTGAGCCAGCTCTTGGTCCGCCCGCCCCGGTACGGCGAATCCGCGCGCTTGGAGATGATCCCTTCCTGACCCGCTTCGCACATCGCATCGAAAAGCTTCTCGCCATGGCCGACGATATGCTCCGCATAGAGGAGGGTCGGCGGCTTGCCCTCCGCGACCAGCGACGCGAGCCGCCCCTTGCGTTCGATCGTCGGGAGGCCGGTCAGATCCTCGCCGTCGATTTCGAGCGCGTCGAACAGGAAAAGGGTAAGGCCGCGGCCGCCCTCGCTGATGGCCTGCTGGAGCGCGGAGAACCCGGTATTGCCCTTCTCGTCGAGGCTGACGATCTCGCCGTCCAGCAGAGCCGACCCCACCTCCATCTGCGCCGCCGCCTCGACGATCTCGGGAAATTTGTCGGACCAATCGAGGCCGGATCGGGTGTAGACCTTGGCCTTGCCGCCGCCGATCCCGAGCAGGCACCGATAGCCGTCATATTTCATCTCGTGGATCCAGCCGGAGCCGGAGGGGACGTGATCGACGAGAGTTGCTTTCTGAGGTTCGCGGAAGACGGGGAGTTTTCCTGTGGCGCGCTTCTTCCCGTCATTCCCGCGAACGCGGGAATCCCGCTTCTTCTCCTGCTCACTGCCCAAGCGGGATCCCCGCTTTCGCGGGGATGACGGAGAATAGGGGTCGGTCTTCCAGCCCTTCAGATCCTTCGCCTTCTTGCCCGCGGCGATCTCCTGCATCGAGCGCCCAGTCTTGATGCTGGTCAGATACTTCTCCGTCAGCCCCATCGAGCCTCCGGCATGCTCGTCGGTCACCTTCTTCAGCATCCAGTTCTCGGCGCGCTCGCCCGGGCGGCCCTTCAATCGGAACATCACCCATTCGCCCTGCATGCGGTGGCCGTCGAGGGTGAAGTGGAGATGGCCTTCCTCGATGGTCTTGCGCGGATCCTTGTCCGGATGCGGTATCCACCGGCCCCAATCCCACAGCATGACCGTGCCGCCGCCATATTCGCCCTTGGGAATGGTCCCCTCGAAGGTGGCATAGCCCATCGGATGGTCTTCGGTACGCACCGCCAGGTGCCGGTCCGCCGGGTTGAGGCTGGGTCCCTTGGGCACCGCCCAGCTCTTCATGACCCCGTCCATCTCCAGGCGCAGGTCGAAATGGAGGCGGGTAGCGTCGTGCTTCTGGACCATGAACAGGGCAGGGGCGTTCGGCCCCCGCGCCGGCGCGACCTCGCCCGGCGGCTCCGCCGTCTTCGCGAAGTCGCGCTTCCTGTTGTAGGTCTCGAGCGGGTCGGCGGGTTTGCTCTTCATCTTGCCTTCCTGCCGGCGAAGCCGGTGGGGAGGGGGACCACCCGAAGGGTGGTGGAGGGGTAGAGGGCGCCAGGGTCAGCGGTTCGCGCGTGAACCTCGAACGTCACGGCATCTACCCCTCCACCACGCTTCGCATGGTCCCCCTCCCCATCTGCGATGGGGAGGCAAATCACGCCCGCTTCCGTGCCGGCGCGGCCTTGGCCGGCGCCTTCTTCGCCGCGGGCTTGCTGGCGGCCGGCTTGGCCGCGGCCTTCTTCGCGCCGCCGCTGGACGCCTTGCCGCCTCCTCCGGCCTCCTTGCCGCCCGGCTTCTCGATCGATCGCTTGAGGGCCGCCATCAGGTCGATGACGTTTGAGCCGCGCGCCGGGGCTGCGTCCTCCTCGGTGTGGATGGTCTTGCCCTTGCGCTTGCGCTCGATCAGCTCCTCGACCGCCTCGATATAGCGGTCGTGATATTTGGACGGGTCGAAGGGCGCCGTCTTGCGCTCGATCAGAGCCTCGGCGAGGTCGAGAAGCTCCTCATCGGGCTTGGCTTCGGCAATGTCTCGGAAATAGTTCTGCGCCTTGTTGACCTCGTCGGCATAGCGGAGCGTCTCGAGCACGATGCCTCGGCCGCAGGGCTTGAGGCTGACCAGATATTCGCGGCCCCTGAGCGCAAGCTGGCCGAGCGCCACCTTCTTGGTGCGCTTGAGCGCCTCGCGGAGGACGATGAAGGCCTCTTCGGCGAGGTCGTCGGCGGGGACGACGAAATAGGGCTTCTCGTAATAGAGGACGTCGATGTCGTCGTAATCGACGAACTGGGTGAGCTCGAGGGTCTTCTTGCTCTCCAGCTTGGCCGATTCGATCTCCTCGTCCGTGAGCAGCACGTAGCTACCCTTCTCATATTGGTAGCCCTTGACGATCTCCTCCGGATCCACCGGCCCGACCCCGGGCACCACCTTCTCATATTTGACCCTCTTGCCGGTCGGCTCGTGGATCTGGTTGAAGGCGATGGTCGCCCCGCTCTTGGTCGCGGAGAAGATCTCGACGGGGATCGAGACCAGGGCCAGCCTGATCTGTCCCTTCCAATAGGCGCGTGCGGCCATGCTTCGTTGCTCCCGAGGAATCGATTCGTTTCCGATTCAATCCGCGGGAGGGGGAGGGGTTCCGTCGTCCCAGCGAAGGCTGGGACCCCAGGGGGTGAAGGACGCAGCGCCTTTCACCCGTCGGGGCCCCAGCCTGCGCTGGGGCGACGGGTCACACCGGTATCTCCGTCGTGTACTTGACCTGCCGCAAAGCGAAATTGCTCGCCGCGTTCGCCACCGATGGATGCGCGAGCACTCCGCGCATAATGAAGCGGTCGTAGTCGGCGACGTCGCGGACGGCGATGCGCAGGAGATAGTCCCACTCGCCCGACATGGCGTAGCATTCGACGATCTCCTCGCGGGACTGGATGAAATCCTCGAAATCGGCGCGCGCCTCGACGGTCTGGCGAGCCATCCGGACCTGGCAGAGCACGTTGACCGAGCGGCCCAGCGCCTGCGGGCTGGCGATCCGGACGGTCCGGCCGAGCACCCCGCCTTTCTCGAGGCTCCGCACCCGGCGCCAGACCGATGCGGCGGAGGCCCCGACCCGTTCGGCGAGCGCCGCGTGACTGAGGCTCGCATCGCGCTGCAATTCGCGGATAATTCGACGGTCGACGGCGTCGAGCTGATCATCTTCTTTCATTTGGACGACGGTACCGCCGCGTTCGTTTCAAATCCAGTCCGAGGCTCCTCAAGTCTGATACGCAATTCGAACCCAAAGGGGCTAAAGGGCGTTCAGCGATCGAAAGGGACCCGGATGGACGATTCATTTCTGCTCAGCGGCGGGCCGCCTTTGTTCGACCGGCTCGAAGAGCAGAAATCGGATTCGCTGCTTCAGCTCATCGCGTTGTGCGAATCCGACCCGAGACCGGACAAGATCGATGTCGGAGTCGGAGTCTATCGCGACGCCGCGGGCGGCACCCCGATCCTTCGCGCCGTCAAGAAGGCTGAGCGCCTGCTCTGGGAGCGGCAGGAGACCAAGGCCTATCTCGGCTCGCAGGGCGATGCCCGATTCACCGAGCTTATACGCTCCATCGTCTTCGGCGAGGCGAGGGCGGCGGACGAGCGAATCGTCGGACTCCAGACCCCGGGCGGCTGCGGCGCGCTTCGCCTCGGCGCCGATCTCGTCACCAAGGCCAATCCGAAGGCCCGGATCCTCGTCGGCCAGCCGACCTGGCCCAATCACGGCCCGCTCATCGAGTGCGCCGGAGTCGAGATGGTGCCCCACCCTTATTACGACCCGGCGAGCCGGCGGATCCTGTTCGCCGAGATGATGGACGCGCTGGAGGGAGCGCGGGCGGGGGACCTCGTCCTGCTCCACGGCTGCTGCCATAATCCGACCGGCGCCGATCTTTCGGCGGGCCAGTGGGCGGAGGTCGCCGAGCTCGTCTCGCGCCGCGGCCTCATCCCCTTCGTCGACCTCGCCTATCAGGGCCTCGGCCACGGCCTCGAGGCCGACGCGGCCGGGATGCGGCTCGTGATAAGCAAGGCGGAACAGGCACTTGTGGCGCAAAGCTGCGACAAGAATTTCGGAGTCTACCGCGAACGGGTCGGCAATCTCTTCGTCAAGGCGCCGAGCGCCAAGGCGGCCCGGATCGTCTACGGCAACCTCCTGCAGCTTTCGCGGACCATGTGGTCGATGCCGCCGGACCATGGCGCGGCGCTTGTCCATATGGTGCTGGAGGATCCCGAACTTCGATCAGACTGGAACGAAGAGCTCAAGGAAATGTGTTCTCGAATCAGAAGCTTGCGAGCCAGACTTGCCGCCTATGACGAGAGGCTGGCTTATATTGACGGCCAGAACGGAATGTTCTCGATCCTCCCCTTGAGCCCAGCCCAGGTGCTCGAGCTTCGCGAGGAGAAGGGCATCTATCTCGCTGATAGCGGCCGATTCAACGTCGTCGGCCTCTCCGACGAGAATGTCGATATTTTCGCCGCGGCGGTGGTGGAGAAGATGGATGGCTGAAAGTGGAGAAAAGGTGAGGAATCGCCAGTCTTCGCCTCATAAAGGCTTCGATTGGCGACGGATCGCCTATGTCGTTCAGCTCAGCCGGGCGATGGACAAGCTCGAGGAGGAACGGCTCGTCCCGGAGCGCAAGGTGCTCTACCAGTTCAGCGCCCGGGGCCACGACATGGCCCAGGCGATGCTCGGAAGCCGCCTGACCCACCGCCGCGACGCCACCTGCGGCTATTATCGATCGAGGCCATTGCTGCTCGCGCTCGGAGTCCCGGTGGAGGACGCGCTGGGATCGGGAATGGGCCGGGAAGGGGGCTATTCGGACGGCCGCGACATCGGGGTCGTCTTCAACTATCCCAACCCGAACGGAGCCCCGGCGCTGCCCATGTCGGGCGGGGTCGGGGCGCAATATACGCCGACCGCCGGCTGGGCCCAGGCGATCGAATATTACCGGACCGAGCTTGGCGACCGAAGCTATGACGGCGCCATCGCAGTGGTGCTCGGCGGCGACGCCTCCTGCGCGACCGGGGGCTTCTGGTCGGCGCTGACCATCGCCACGACCCAGAAGCTGCCGATGCTCTTCTATGTCGAGGACAACGGCTTCGGGATCTCGGTCCCTTCCAGCTTCCAGACCCCGGGCGGGGACATTGCGAAGAACCTCGCAAGCTTCGGGAATCTCGCAATCTTCGCCGGCGACGGCACCGACCCGGCCGAGGCGGCAGAGCTGGTCGAGCGCGCCGTCGATCATGTCCGCGGCGGCAAGGGCCCGGCGCTGCTCCGGCTGACCGTCCCAAGGCTCCAGGGCCACAGCTTCCAGGATACCCAGGCCTATAAGGGCGAGGACGCGATCCGCGAGGAATGGACCCGCGATCCACTGCCCAAGCTCAAGGCGCATCTCGTCGGGCCGGTCATGACCGAGGAGGAATGGGACGGGATCGAGGCGAAAGCCCAGGCCGACGTGGAAGCGGCCCGGAAGGAGGCCGAGTCGCGGGGGGTCTCCGATCCGGAGCGCGTCCTCGACCATGTCTTCTACGACGGCGAGATGCAGAAGATGGGCGGGCAATGGACCCACGGCTACCGCGCCCCGCGCAGCCACGAGGAGCCCAAGCCCGAGGGCCAGCGGATCAACATGGTGACCGCGATCCGCCGGACGCTCGACCATGAGCTTTCGATCAACCCGCGGGTCCTGCTGTTCGGCGAGGATATCGGGCCCAAGGGCGGAGTCCACGCGGTGACGCTCGGGCTGCAGGAGAAACACGGCGCCGGCCGGGTCTTCGACACCAGCCTCAACGAGGAAGGCATTA
>DASVUW010000327.1:0-5039 GCA_036386845.1 Allosphingosinicella sp.
TCGGCCTCGCGCACGGGGCCGGCATTCCGGAGGACGTGCTGATCCTTGCCGCCGGGGGTCCGGACATGGGCGCGGCGCTGGTCGAGGACAGCCGCATCGCCGGCATCGCCTTCACCGGCTCGACCGCGACGGCCAAGCGGATCGCGCGCGAGCTCGTCAGCGACGACGAGCGGCCGATCATCCCCTTCATCGCGGAGACCGGCGGGATCAACGCGATGATCGTCGATTCGACCGCTTTGCCCGAGCAGGTCGTGGTCGACGTCGTCACCTCCGCCTTCCGCTCGGCCGGCCAGCGCTGCTCGGCGCTCCGGGTGCTCCTGCTTCAGGAGGAGATCGCCGAGCACACCCTCGAGATGCTCGCAGGCGCGATGGACGCGCTCGTGGTCGGCGATCCGGCCTTGCCGAGCACCGACGTCGGACCGGTGATCGACCAGGGCGCCTTCGACCGGCTGATGGCGCACCGCGAGGAGACAAGGGGACGCTGGATCAAGACGGTGGGAGCGCCGGCGGACGGCCTTTTCGTGCCTCCGACCCTGATCCGCGTCGACCGGGTGGAGGACGTGAAGAAGGAGTGGTTCGGCCCGCTCCTCCACGTCGCGACCTGGAAGTCGGGCCGGCTCGCCGAGACGGTCGAGCGGGTCAACCGCTCCGGCTTCGGACTCACCATGGGCCTCCACAGCCGAATCGCCCGGGCCGCGGAGACGGTCGAGGAGCTGGCGACCGTCGGCAACCTGTATGTGAATCGCTCGATGATCGGCGCCATCGTCGGCTCCCAGCCTTTCGGCGGCGAAGGCCTGTCGGGCACCGGACCCAAGGCCGGCGGGCCGCACTATCTCCCGCGCTTCTGCGCGGAGCGGGTGACGAGCACGGACACGACCAGCGCCGGCGGGAATGCCACCTTGCTGAGCCTGGAGGATGTGGGACTTTAGCAAAACCGTCGCCCCAGCGAAGGCTGGGGCCCCAGGGGGTGAAGACCGCCGCGCCTTTCACCCGCCGGGGTCCCAGCCTTCGCTGGGACGACGGGTCACGTTCGGAGTGACGCCTGCGGCGGCGACCGCTACCGTCCCCCCATGACCGACCACTCCACCTTCATCGCGGGCCTGCCCAAGGCCGAGCTTCACATGCATATCGAAGGCAGCCTCGAGCCCGAGCTCATGTTCGAGCTCGCCCGGCGCAACCGGGTGGAGATTCCGTTCCGGAGCGTCGAGGAGATCCGCGCGGCCTATAGCTTCTCGAACCTCCAGGACTTCCTCGACATCTATTACCAGGGCGCGAACGTGCTTCGGACGGAGGCGGATTTCCGCGACCTGGCGCTGGCCTATTTCGACCGCGCCGCCGCCGACTGCGTCACCCACTCGGAAATCTTCTTCGATCCGCAGACGCACACCGACCGCGGAGTCCCGTTCGGAATCGTGATGACCGGGCTTCTCGCCGGGATGGAGGAGGCGCTCGAGCGGCACGGCCTCAGCTCCAGGCTCATCCTCTGCTTCCTTCGCCATCTCGACGAGGAATCGGCTTTCGCCACGCTTCGCGAGGCCGAGCCCTGGCTCGACCGGATCGAGGCGGTGGGCCTCGATTCGTCCGAGCTCGGCCACCCGCCGGAGAAGTTCGCCCGGGTCTTCCGGGCGGCCGCGGAGCGAGGGCTGAAGCGGGTCGCCCATGCCGGCGAGGAGGGGCCACCCGATTATGTCTGGCAGGCGCTGGACGTCCTCGGGGTGGATCGAATCGACCACGGCAACCGGTCGCTCGAGGATCCGGCACTGGTCGAGCGGCTGGTCCGGGAGCGGATGACGCTCACCGTCTGCCCCCTCTCCAACCACAAGCTCTGCGTCGTTTCCGATCTGGCGGCGCATCCCATCGACCGGATGCTGGAGGCGGGGCTCAGGGCCACGATCAATTCGGACGATCCCGCTTATTTCGGCGGCTACGTGAACGACAATTACCGCGCGGTCGCGGGTTCGCTGGGGCGGGAGGCGCTCGCGCTACTCGCACGCAACAGCTTCGAGGGGTCCTTCCTGGGCGAGGCGGAGAAGGCGGAGCGCATCGCGGAGCTGGACGCTTATCTGAAAGCTAGCCTGTGGCCTCACCGTCATGCCAGCGAAGGCTGGCATCCCAGCGGGTGAAAGGCTCCGGCGCTCTTCACCCCCCAGGGCCCCAGCCTTCGCTGGGGCGACGGCCTTACTCCGGGTCGCATTCCCCGATCATCCGCACGTGCGGATAGGGCATGATGTGCTTGCCGTCCGGCCCGGCCGTGAAGGAAGTCTGCGTCGGATAGGCGAATTCGATCCCGAGCTCGGCGAAGCGGCGCAATATGCCGAGCATCACGGCCTGCCGGGTCTCGAGGAAGTCGGGAAGGTCGGGCGCCTCGACGAAGAAGACCAGCTCGAGGTCGATCGATGAGACGTTGAAGGCGGTGATATGGGCCCGGTCGAAGCGAGCGAGCGGCTGGCGCTCGACGATGGCGCGAAGCTCCTCGGGCAGCCGCTTCAGCACCTCGGTCGGAGTCCGGTAGACGAGCTGCAGGATCATCAGCGCCCGCCGCCGCTCCAGCCGGGCCCAGTTCTGGACGAGCGCGTTGAGGAGGTTGGCGTTGGACATGATCACCTCCTCGCCGTTCACCGCCCGGATTCGCGTGCTCTTGAGGCCGATCCGCTCGACGGTGCCGGTCATCGGAGGGTTTCCGAAGGTGATCGTCTCGCCTCGGCGGAAGGGCTTGTCGAAGATGATCGAGAGGGCGGCGAACAGGTCGGAGAAGATGCCCTGGGCGGCAAGGCCGATGGCGATTCCGCCGATCCCCAGGCCCGCGATCAGGCCGGTGACGTTGACCCCGAGATTGTCGAGGATGAGGATGATGGCGATGGCGAAGAGGGTCACCGTCACCAGCAGCCGGATGATCCCGATCGCGGACGCGAGGGTGCTCTGCTCCTGGTCCCCGGTGCGGTGGGCGACGTAGCCCAGGATCAGCTCGCGCGCCCAGATGGCGGCCTGGAGCGAGGCGGCGATGACGAAGCCGATGTGGATGGCGTTCATCAAGGCGGGAGGCGTGTTGGCGTGCTCGGCGACGAGATTCGCCGAGGTCATGACGATGAAGAATATCTTGGTCTTGGCGAGGGCGCGGGCGAAGAGAGCCGGCCAGTGGGTTTCCCCGCCCAGCCGGCCGAGAAGCTTGCAGCCGAGGTGGCGCACGGCAAGCATGGCGAGGGCGATCGCGGTCCCGATCGCGGCGGCGACGAGGATTCCGACGATATTGCCGCTGACCCAGGCCTGCGCCTCTGCGGCGAGCGCGCTGCTCTTCGCGGCGAAGTTCGAGCTGGTGCCTGCCATCAGGCGGCCTTTGCAGGAACTTTGCCCTTCTCGTCCACCCTCGCCTGTTCGCACGGCAGCACGTCGAGGAACGCGATAAGGCCGCGCTCGGCGGAACTCATATATTTGGACGGCCGGGGCAGAGGCCGCTCGCCGATCGCACCGACATCCTTGGCCGCCTCGATCAGGGCCGGGTGGACATAGGATTTGCGGCTGATCGCCACCGTGTTGCCGAGCGCCTCGGCGACCGGCTCGATGACGCTTTTCAGCTTCACCGTGCCGTGCTTCCTGTAGCGGCGGATCATCTCTTCGAAGGCGATCGTGCTCGCGCCCCAGGTCCGGAAGTCCTTGGCGGTGAACTCGTCGCCCATCGCCTCCTTGATATAGGCGTTGACGTCGCCCGACGTGACCGGACAGACGGTCCCGTCCTCGTTCACATATTCGAACAGATTCTGGCCGGGCAGGTCCTGGGTGCGCTTGGCGATCCGGATCAGGTTGCGGTCGGTCAGGGTGACGGTTCGTTTGATGCCGTGCTTGCCCGTGTAGCTGATCTTCAGCCGGCCGCGCTCGACCTTGGCATGCCGGTTGCGGAGCGTGGTCGCTCCGAAGCTCTTATTCTCCTTCGCATATTCCTCGTTGCCGATGCGCATCCTCGTCTCGTCGATCAGCCGCACCACGGCGGCAAGGACGGTTTCCCGAGCGGTCGGCTTGCCCGCCAGATGCGCCTCGACCCTCTTTCGAAGCTTCGGCAAAGCGCGCCCGAAAGCGGCGAGCCGCTCATATTTCGCCGCCTCCTGCTGCATTCGAAAGTCGGGGTTGTAGCGATATTGCTTGCGTCCGCGAGCATCATAGCCGGTCGCCAGGATGTGGCCGTCGGGCTTCGGGCAGAACCAGCAGCGCTCGTAGGCGGGCGGCATCCCGACCGAGTTCAGGCGCTCGATCTCTTCCCGGTCCGTGATCCGGCTGCCGTCCGGGGCGAAATATTGCCAGTAGCGGCCTCGACGCTTGCGGGTGATCCCGGGGAAATTCCGATCATCGACGAAGCAGAGCATGGGCCTGTAATCGCCCGCTCGGGCGCTTCGTTCCGGAACGCGGGCCAAGAGTTTCCGTTAAGGCCGCGAAGGAGCTTTTTTCATGCCGAACATATCCCAAGCCAGGATCCTGATGATCGCCGCCGACGGCTATGAGGATTCCGAGCTGCTGGAACCCCGGCGGATCCTTCGCGAACGCGGTGCCCACGTCATCCTCGCCTCGCTCGACAACGGCCGGATCGAGGGGGATAACGGAGCCTGCGTCGAGGTGGACTGCACGATCGAAGAGGTGGACGCGGGCGATTACGATGCCCTGATCCTGCCGGGCGGAACCAAGAATCCCGACAAGCTGCGGATGGACGAGACGGTCGTGGCGACGATTCGGGCCTTCGCCGGTGCGGGCAAGCCGGTCGCCGCGATTTGCCACGGCCCGTGGCTTCTCATCGAAGCCGACGTCGTGCGTGGCCGAAGGGTCACCGGCTGGCCTTCGATCAGGACCGACCTTCGCAACGCGGGCGGCCAGGTGGTCGACGAGGAGGCGGTCACAGACGGCAATATCGTCACGAGCCGCAACCCCGACGACATTCCCGCCTTCACCGAGGCCGTGATCGCTCTGGTCGAAAAGGCCGAGGCGGCGCTCGAAACGGCCTGAGGGCCTAGCCTGGACAATCGTCGCCCCAGCGAAGGCTGGGGCCCCGGGGGGTG
>DASVUW010000328.1:0-2546 GCA_036386845.1 Allosphingosinicella sp.
ATCGCCCGCGCCCTCATCCTTGTTGCCCGACGCGTCCACGCCCTGCGCGATGTGCGCGGACTGGCCGTGGAGGTTGTTCTCGAAGCGGAACGTCTCCCAGTGGAAGCCCTCCTGCTCGTAGCCGATCGCCTTCACCGTCTCGCGGACGACGGCCTCGATCTCTTCGGGGACGCCCGGAGCCCAATTGCCTTCCTCGTCCATGATCCCCCGGCCCCGGATCTCGCCGGCCAGGACCACCTTCTGGGTCGTCGTCAGGGTCTCGCAGGCGACCCGGGCCTCCGGGTCCTTGGCCAGGAAGAGGTCGACGACGGCGTCGGAAATCTGGTCGGACACCTTGTCGGGATGGCCCTCGGACACGGATTCGGACGTGAAGAGATAATTGCTGCGCATCGGGAGAAACCGGCCTTCCTGAGCTCTCAATAGGGGGACGTAAGGATATAAACATATCCTTATATGCGGCGCTCCCTAGCCGTCTTTGCGCCGCCCTGCAATGCGTTGCGCGACCAGCGCCAGTCCGGCCAGGACGAGTGAGAAGAGCAGCGGAAGGATGTTGCCGAGCCTGGCGAAGGGGGTCGGCGGCTTCGGCGCCGGCAGGCGGGTGTCGATGACTCCCGCCGTCCGCCAGGGCAGGCTTTCCAGCAGCCGGCCGTCCGCATCGATCACCGCGGAGATTCCGGTCGGAGTCGAACGAAGCACCGGCAGCCCCTCCTCAAGCGCCCGGAGCCGGGCCTGGGCGAGATGCTGGGGCGGGCCCCAGGCGCCGAACCAGGCGTCGTTCGACGGGTTGAACAGGAAGGCCGGGCGGTTCTCGCGGTCGACCACCTCGCCCGAGAAGATGATCTCGTAGCAGAGCTGGAACCCGGCCTTGCCGATGACGGGCAGGTCGAGCGTCTGGGGCCCCGGACCCGGATCGAAGTCGACGTCCCCGGGAGCCAGCCGCGAGAGGCCGAGCGACGAGAGGATCGGCCGCATCGGCAGATATTCGCCGTAGGGGACGAGATGGGCCTTGTCGTAGCGGGCGAGGATCCGGCCGGTGGGATCGATCGCGAAGACGCTGTTGGTCGCGCTGGTGATGTCGAGCCCGTCGCTCGACCGCCAGGTGACCCCGCCGGTAAGGAGCAGGTCCTTCTCGCCGAGCATCGAGGCGACCTCGCGGCGAAGCTCCAGCATCTCGATGATATGGCCGGGATCGCGAAGCCCGATCTCGAGCGGCCTCGTCACCGCGGCTTCGGGCCAGAGCAGCAGCCGCGGCTCGTTTCCGCCCCAGGTGGAGAGGCGACGGAGCCGCTCCATATTCTCGGCCTGGAAGCCCTCCCGCCATTTGTCCTGCTGGCCGATATTGGGCTGGACGATCCGGAGCGACGGCCCGGCGGGCCCGGGCGCCGCGCCGGCGGCCAGGAAACCGGCCGAAGCGAGCGCCGCGATCCCGGCCGCCGCCGCGCCGGCCGCGCGCCACCGCCTCAGCCCGAGCAGCAGCAGCAGGCCGGCGAGCAGCGCGGCGACTCCCGAGAGGCCGTAGGTGCCGACCAGCGGGGCCGACCACGACAAGGGCGTCTCGAGGACGGCCACTCCGGCGGGGTTCCAGGCGAAGCCGGTGAACATGGTGGCCCGAAGCCATTCGGTGACGGTCCAGGCGGCCGCGAAGACGAGGACGAACTTCAGATCGTTCCCCCGCCCCCAGCGCCAGGCGAGGCCCGCCGCAGCCGCGGGATAGACGGCGAGGTAGAGCGAGAGGAGGACGACCGCCAAATAGCCCAGAGAAGCCGGCATCTCGGCCTGGTAGGTGAAGGCGGTGGCGATCCAGTTCAATCCGAGGATGAAATGGCCCACCCCGAACCACCAGCCCCGCGCAAGTGCGCTCCGAAGGCTCGGCGCTCCGCGCCCCAGCCACAGCAGCAGCGCGAACGCCGCGACAGTCAGCGGCCAGAGCCCGATCGGCTCGAAGCCGCAGGCGGCGGCCAGGCCTGCAAGGAAGGCATAAGCAAGGGGCTTCACCATCCTGTCATTGCGAGGCGCATCGTGGCGAAGCAATGCAGAAAACTGCAGAAAATCCACATTCGACCACATTGCATCACATTAGCGGCGGTGACATTGAGCCTCGATGACCCTCCCGCCGTTCCACCTCGCCTTCCCGGTCCACGACCTCGAAGCCGCCCGCGCCTTCTACGGCGGCCTCCTCGGCTGCCCGGAAGGGAGAAGCTCCGACGAGTGGATCGACTTCAATTTCTTCGGTCACCAGATCGTCGCCCATCTCGATCCCGCGATGGAAAGCCGGCGCCACCACAACCCCGTCGACGGCCACGACGTGCCGGTCCCCCATTTTGGGGCGGTGCTCGACATGGAGTCGTGGGAAGCCATGGCCGGCAGGCTGAAGGCCGCAGGCGCCGAGTTCGTGATCGAGCCCACCATCCGCTTCCGGGGCCAGGCCGGCGAGCAGGCGACGATGTTCTTCCTCGATCCGTCCGGCAATGCGCTTGAATTCAAGGCCTTCGCCGACCTGGCCCAGGTGTTTGCCAAATGAAGCCGGATCTCCTGCAACTCGCCAA
>DASVUW010000329.1:0-8295 GCA_036386845.1 Allosphingosinicella sp.
ACCCCTCCACCACCCTTCGGGTGGTCCCCCTCCCCATGCGCAGCATGGGGAGGCAATCACTCGTACCGAAGCGCCTGGATCGGATTCGCCCTCGCCACCCGGATGGCGTGGCTGGCGATGGTCCCGAGCGCGATGGCCAGCGCCAGCCCGCCCGCAAGCACGAACGGAGTGGGCCCGAGGTCGACCCGGGCGTCGAAGCCGTTCAGCCAGTCGCGCATCACCCACCAGGCCGCCGGCCAGGCGATGAGGTTGGCGACGATTACCGGCTTGGAGAATTGCCAGGCGAGAAGCCTGACGATGTCGCGGCTCCGGGCGCCGAGCACCTTGCGGATCCCGATCTCCTTGGTCCGCCGCTCGGCGGTGAAAGCGGCAAGTCCGAACAGGCCCAGGCAGCCGATGACCACGGCGAGCAAGGCGAAGGCTCCGAACAGCTGGCCCCGCGCCTCGTCGCGCTCGTAGAGCCGGGCGACCCGGTCGTCGGCGAGCTCGGCCCGGAAGGGCAGATCGGGAAGGAGCCTTTTCCAGACCCGCTCGACATCGGCCATAACCTGCTTGGGATCCTTGCCCTCGTAGCGGATGACCATCGTGTTGAAGCCGTTACGCGCCATCAGGAACATGATCGGCTGGAGCGGGTCGCGGACGGATCGGAAGCGCGCGTCCTTGAACACTCCGACGATGGTCGCGTTGACGAGCCCGAATTCGTCCATCGTCAGATTGGCGTTGATCGTCTTGCCGATCGCCTGCTGCGGGTCGCGGAAGCCGAGCCGCTGCGCCGCCGCCTCGCTGACGATGGCGTTGGTGCCTCTCCTGGCGAAGGCCTGCTCCGCCGCTTTGTCCATCGGGAACGGAGTGGTCGAATCGTCCATCGCGACCCTGTCCGAGAAATTGCGGCCGGCGAGCATCTTCATCCCCATGGTCGGAATGAAATGATGGTCGATGCCGTAGATTCCGAGGTCGATCGCCTTGGAGCTTCCGGGCAGGTAGACGGAGGTCACCGAATTGTTGCCCGGCGAAACTCCGATCCCGGTCAGCGACGCGGCCTTGATCCCGTCCAGATTGGCGACCTCTCGCCTCAAAGTCTCTCCGACCGGCTGCGCCTGGCGGGCGCCGAGGCCCTGAAGCTGGAGCAGACCGTGGCGGTTGTACCCGGCGTCCGCGGTTCGGGCGTAGACGGTCTGGGCGTAGATCACCGCCGTGCAGATGATGAGCCCGATCGAGACCGCGAACTGAGCCACGACGAGGACGTTTCGAAGGCTCCCGGAGCCCTGGGCCTCGGCCGAGGATTTGTTGGCCTTGAGAACCCGCGCCGGCTGGAAGCGCGACAGGTAGAAAGCCGGGTAGAGGCCCCCGGCCGCTCCGACGACGAGGAGCAGGACCAGGATCGGGAGCAGGACCCCGCCCGAGCCCCAGTAGACGAGTCGGATATCCGCATCGAGGAAGCGGTTGAAGAACGGCAGGATCAGCTCGACCATGGCCAAAGCGAGAAGCATCGCCAGCGCTGTCACCAGCATCGATTCGCCGAGGAACTGGACGACGAGCTGCTTCCGGCTCGCTCCAAGCACCTTGCGCAGGGCCACTTCCCGCGCCCGCTGCGACGCCCGGGCGGTGGCAAGGTTGGTGAAGTTCACCACGGCCATCCCGAGGATCAGCAACGCGACGATGGCGAAGGTGACGATGGTGCGCCGGTCGTTGCCCGGAGTCATCGACGCCTGCTGCGCCTCGCCGAGATGGACGTCGCGGACGTTGACGAGCTTCCAGTCCTGGTCGTCGCCGGGATTGCTCTTCTCGCGCCCGCCTGTGTCGTCGGGGATGTTGCGTTTCTCCCAGGCGGGGAGCTGGCGGTTGATGTCCTCGGCGCTCGCACCCTCGCGCAGCTTCACGTACCACCAGCCGCCCTGATTGCCCCAGCTCGTTAGCATTGAGGGCTGCTCGGCGAAGAAGGTCTCCGGATGGAACCGGGCGACGACTCCAAGCTCGAGGTGGCTGTTCTTGGGCAGGTCCTTCATCACCCCGGTGACGATATAGTCGTGGCTCTTGCCCTGGACGATGAGCGTCAGGGTCTTGCCGAGCGCGTCCTGGCCCGGGAAGCGCTTCTCCGCCTCCGTCTCGGTCAGCACCAGCGAGTTGGGGTTGGTGAGCGCGGTCGCGCGGTCGCCGCGGACGAACGGCACCTGGACGACGTCGAACAGATTGCCGTCGACGAAGTTGAAATCGTCGGCGAGGCTGGGCTGGCCGTTCTGCATGATCACCGCGCCCGAGGACGCGACGTAGACCGCCTTCTCGACCTGCGGGAAATCCTTCACCAGCGCCTTGCCCGAGACGTAGCTCGTCATCTGGAGGCGCATCTCCTCGCCGCCATTGTCGGTCGCCTTGTAATAATCCTGGAACTGGTAGGCGCGCTCGGCGCCCGGCATCCAGCTGTCGTAGCTCGCCTCGTAGCGCACGTACAGCAGGATCATCAGGCAGGCGGCCATCCCGATGGCGAGCCCGAAGATGTTGATGAACGCGTAGGTCTTGTTCTTCGCCAGGGCCCTGAGTCCGACGGTCAGATAGTTGCGCCACATGGTTCGGGTCCTATTCGTAACGGAGGGCATGGATGGGATTGAGGCGGGCGACCCGGAGGGCGTGGCCGCCGACCGTCGCGACCGCGATCGCGAGAGCGATCAGGCCGGCCAGGATGAAAGGCCCCGGGGTGAGCGCGATGCGGGCGTCGAACGTGTTCAACCAGTCGCGCATCGCCCACCAGGCGACCGGCCAGGCGACGAGGTTGGCGACGATCACCGGCTTGGAGAATTGCCAGGCGAGCAGCCGGACGATGTCCCGCACCCTGGCGCCCAGCACCTTGCGGATTCCGATCTCCTTGGTGCGCCGCTCGGTGGCGAAAGTCGCGAGGCTGTAGAGGCCGAGGCAGGCGATCAGGACCGCGAGCCCGGAGAAGGCGGCGAAAAGCGCGCCGCGGGCCCGCTCGGCCGCGTAGAGCTCGGCTATCAGGTCGTCCGCGAACGCGCCCTGGAAAGGTATTTCAGGCTCGAACTTGCGCCACACCCTGGCGAGGCCCTCCATCACGTCGCGGGGACGGGCCTCGGCGTAGCGGACGACGACCTGGCTCGTCCGCTGGGGGTCGTAGCGGTAGAGGAGCGGCTCGATGGCGTCGCGGGCGGTCCGGATCCGGGTGTCGCCGACCACGCCGACGATCGTCGAAGGCGTGAGATCGTCGCTTCCGTCGAGCCCGACCCTCACCGTTTTGCCGACTGCCGACTCCGGCTCAGCGAAGCCCATCAGCTTCGCCGCCTCGCGGTTGACGACGATGTTGAGCCCGCGTCCGGCGAGCTGAGGAGGCGCGTCGCCGTCGGTCCGGATCACCTTGTCCTCGGCGAAGCTGTCGCCGAGGAAGCGGCCGGCGAGGAGTCGAAGGTCCATCGCCCGGAAGAAGTCGGGATCGACGGCGTAGAACCCCATCCCCAGGCCTTCCGCCGCGCCCGGCGCCCGCACCGCCTGGATGCTCTTGTTGGTCGCGGCGATTCCGAGATTGGTCCGCCCCGCGGCGACCACGCCCGGTATCACGAGGAGATCGCGGCGCGCGGCTTCGTATCTGGCGCTGTCGCCGGCGAATCGCCAGGCCGAATCGATCTGGATCAGGCCGTCGCGGCGGAAGCCCGGGTCGACCTCCTGCACGTGGCGCGTCTGCCAGTAGATGACGGACGTGCAGACGATGAGTCCGATGGCGATGGCGAACTGGAGCACGACCAGGGTCGCCCGAAGGCGGCCGCTGCCCGGCGCTTCGGCGGAAGCCTTGTTCGCGCGCAACACTTCCGCCGGCTGGAAGCGGCTGAGGTAGAAGGCGGGGTAGAGGCCGCCGAGCAGGCCAGTGAAGAGGAACAGCCCCAGGGCAGGCAGAAGCATTCCGCCTTCACCGAGATAGACGACCTTGAGGTCCGCGCCGATCCCGCCGCCGCTCCAGGCGCTTCCGACTTCGACCAGCGCCAGTGCGAGCAGCATCGCGACCCCCGCCGTCAGAAGCGATTCCCCGAGCAGCTGGCCGACGAGCTGGTGGCGCCGCGCTCCCAACACCTTTCGAAGCGCGATCTCGCGGGCCCTCTGAGTCGCCCTGGCCGTCGAGAGGTTGATGAAGTTCATCACCGCCATCCCGAGGATGAGCAAGGCGACGATCCCAAAGGTGGCGAGCGTGCGCGGATCGCCCGTCGGGGTGAGAGCGCCCTGCACCGCGTCGCCGAGATGGACTTCGGCGATCGGCACGAGCTTGAGATCGAGGATATCGGCCTGGCTCGACGCCCGGCCGTCGACAAGCTGCGGGGCGATCGTCCTCTTCTCCCAGGCCGGGAAGGCGGCGTTGATCGACACGGCGTCGGCGCCCGGGCGAAGCTTGACGTAATGCTGCTGGTTCATGTTGCCCCAGCCCTTGTCGGCGGCCGGGAGGGAGTCGAAATCGGCGGGGTTGTGGCGGTAGATGAAGGCCAGCTTCAGGCTCGAATTGCTCGGCAGGTCCCGGATCACGCCCGTGATCGGATAGTCCTCGCGCCCGGTGCCGGCGCCCACGGTGATCGTCCGCCCCACCGCCTTGCGCGTGCCCAACAGCCTCACCGCCTCGCTCTCGGTGAGGACGACCGAGCGCATGTCCGACAGGGCCCGCGCCGCCGATCCGTCGACGAACTCGATCCTGAAGATGTCGAAGAAGCTCGGATCGACCGCTGCGGCATCGAGGAACATCGGCTGGCCTTTGTGCATCAGCACCGTCTTGCCCGACCGAAGGACCGTGACCGCCTCGATCTGCGGGAAGCCGGCGGCGAGGGTATCGCGCAGCGGAAACGGGCTGCGCTGCGACCTGGAGATCGGCTGTCCGGGCTCGTGCCAGGTGGCCTGCACCTGGTGGATCCGCTCATGATCGGGAAGCCAGCTGTCGTAGCTCGATTCGTAGCGGACGTAGAGCAGGATGGTCAGGCAGGCCGCGAGCCCGAGGGCGAGGCCGAAGACGTTGACGAGCGCATAGGCGCGGTTCCGGGTCAGGCTCCTCAGGGCCACGGTCAGATAATTGCGCCACATCTTCTCGGTCCTACTCGTAGCGGAGGGCGTGGATGGGGTTGAGCCGGGCGACCTTGACCGCGTGGCCGGCGATCGTGCCGAGCGCGATGGCAAGGGCGAGCAGCCCGGCCATGAGGAAGGGGCCCGGCCCGAGGTCGATCCGGGCGTCGAAGCCGTTCAACCAGTCGCGCATCATCCACCAGGCCACCGGCCAGGCGATGAGATTGGCGAGCACCACCGGCTTCGAGAATTGCCAGGCGAGAAGCTGGACGATGTCGCGGATCCGGGCTCCGAAGACCTTTCGGATCCCGATCTCGCGGGTGCGCCGCTCAGCCGTGAAGGCGGCGAGCCCGAACAGGCCCAGGCAGGCGATGAGGATTGCGAGGCCCGCGAAGCCGGCGAAGGTCTGCCCCCGCGCC
Organism: Allosphingosinicella sp.; assembly: GCA_036386845.1. Lineage (GTDB taxonomy): Bacteria > Pseudomonadota > Alphaproteobacteria > Sphingomonadales > Sphingomonadaceae > Allosphingosinicella. The sequence goes on from DASVUW010000329.1 coordinate 5,460, forward strand.
TCGTCGGCGCCGTACAGCTCGGCGAGCCTGCTCTCCGCGAAATGGGATTCGAACGGCACGGTCGGGACTAGACGGCGCCAGACCTGCTCCGCCCGGGCCCGGACCTGCTCGCCGGCAACGCCTTCGTAACGCACAATTCCCCAGCGGTAATAGCCGGTGTCATGGTAGATCATCGGCTCGACCGGCTCGCGCACCGAGCGGAAGCGGCTGTTCTGGGCGACCCCGACGATGGTCGCGGGGACCATGACCTCGTTCTGGAACATCGGGATCCGAATCTGCTTGCCGAGCGCCGAGGCCGGGTCGGAGAAGCCGAGCTTCTCCGCCGCCAGCGCGTTCAGGACCACGTTCACACCGCGGCGGGCGATATTCTGCTGAGCTGCGGCGAGATCCTTTTCGGACTCGAACGTGGCTTCGGGGATGAAGGCCTTGTCGTTGGCGAAGCGCGGCGACAACGGCCGGCCGGCGGCCATCCGGATCTTGAGGACGTCGAAGAAAGCGGGTTCGACGCTGTACCAGCCGAGCTTCACCGGCGTCGACTGACCCGGCGCCGCGACGGTCGTGTAGTCGGTCCGGCTCGATCCCGGCTCGATATTCGTCCCGGCGACCCCGGTCACTCCGTCGATCGCCGCCCATTGCCGCTGGAGGGTCTCGCGGACCGGCCGGACCTCGGGCTGGATCAGCCCCTGTATCTCGAGCAGCCCCTCCCGGTCGTAGCCGGCATCGACGGTCCGGGCGAAGACGGTCTGCTGGTAGATGACCGCGGTGCAGACGATGAGGCCGATCGACACCGCGAACTGGGCCACGACCAGCAGGTTGCGAAGACGTCCCGCGCCATCGGTCTCGACCGCTCCCTTGCCGCCTTTCAGGATCGCGGCGGGCTGGGCCCGGGACAGATAGAAGGCCGGGTAGAGGCCGCCGGCGAAGCCCACGATCGCGGTTAGGGCCAGGATCGGCAGCGCCATCCCGCCCTCGCCGAAATAGGTGAGCCGCAGGTCGGCTTCGAGGAAGCCGGAGAAGACCGGCAGAAGCAGCTCGACCAGAGCCGTCGCGATCACCATCGCCAGCCCCACCAGGAGCATCGATTCGCCGAGGAACTGGGCGACCAGCTGCACCCGGCGGGCGCCGAGCACCTTGCGGACGGCCACCTCGCGGGCGCGGCGGCTCGCCCTCGCCGTCGTCAGGTTGACGAAATTGACGCAGGCCATGGCGAGGATGAGCAGGGCGACGACCGCGAAGGTGACGATGGTGCGCATGTCGTTGCCGGGCCGGTCGCCCTCGGCGCCGCTCAGATGGACGTCGCGGACGTTGACGAGCCGCCAGTCCCACTGCTTCGCGAGGTCGCCGCCGCCCATGTCCTTGGCGGGAACGTTGCGCTTCTCCCAGGCCGGCATCGCTCCGTTGATCCGGGCCACGTCCACGCCCGGCTTCAGCTTCACATAGGCGCCGCCGTTGACGCAGCCCCACGGGCAGGGGATTTCCTCGGCGGAGGTGAAGCGGCGGACGATCTCGAAGTCGAGGTGGCTGTTCTTCGGTATGTCCTCGAATATCCCGGTCACCCGAAGGTCGTAGGTCGTGCCGCTGCGCACCGTGGTGAGGGTCCGGCCGAGGACGTCGATGGAGCCGAACTGGCGCATCGCCTGGGACCGGCTGAGGGCGACTGAGTCGACGGTCTTCAGCGCCGCCGCGCCGCTGCCGCGAAGGAAGGGGATTCCGACGATGTCGAAGAAGCGTTCGTCCGCCGCATGGACCTCGATCCGCTGCGGCTGACCCTCCTTCATCACGACGATATTGTCCCCCTCCAGCTTCGACACCGCCTCGAGCTGCGGGAAATCCTTGGCAAGCGCGGCCGCGACGGGCTGGGTCGCCGCCTGCATCGCGATCCGGCCGCCGGTGCTGTCGTCGATGCCGGTGGTCTGGACCTGGAAGACCCGGTCGGAGTCCGGAAGCCAGCTATCGTAACTAGTCTCGTAGCGGACGTAGAGCAGCAGGATCAGGCAGGCGGCGAGCCCGAGCGCGAGCCCGAATATGTTGATGAAGGCGTAGACCTTCTGCCTGGAGAGGGCGCGGTAGGCGACGGTCAGATAGTTCTGCCACATGGCGGGCCGGTCCTATTCGTAGCGGAGGGCGTGTATGGGATTGGCTCGCGCCACCCGGATGGCGTGAAGGGCGACGGTGCCGATGGCGATGGCGAAGGCCATGATTCCGGCGAGGACGAACGGGCCGGGGCCCAGGCCAATCCGGGTGTCGAAGCCGTTCAGCCAGTCGCCCATCACCCACCAGGCCACCGGCCAGGCGATCAGATTGGCGACGATGACGGGCTTTGAGAACTGCCAGGCGAGCAGCCGGACGATATGGTGGACCTGGGCGCCGAGCACCTTGCGGATGCCGATCTCGCGGGTCCGGCGCTGGGCCGTGAAGGAAGCGAGGCCGAACAGGCCGAGGCAGGCGATGAGCACGGAAACCAGGGCGAAGGCGGCGAAGAGCTGGCCCCTCTTCTCCTCGTCTTCATAGAGTTCGCCGACAACCTCCTCGCTGAAATCGGCCTCGAACGGCACGTCGGGGGCGAACCGCTTCCAGATCGACTCGACCTGCTTTCGGACCGCGACCGGGTCGGCGCCCTCGTAGCGGACGACGAGATAGGACAGCTGACCGCGCTCGAAGGGGTGGAGGATGGGCTCGACCTTGTCGCGCACGGAGCGGAAGCGGGAATCGGGGACGACCCCGATGATGACATGAGGCGGCCCCGGCTCGGACGCGCCGATGTCGCGGAACTGCTTGCCGACGGCGGCTTGGGGGCTGCGATAGCCGAGCGCCCGGACGGCGCTTTCATTGGCGA
>DASVUW010000330.1:0-3935 GCA_036386845.1 Allosphingosinicella sp.
CACTTTGCGCGCCTGAAGGCCTCGCTCCTGCTCGGCGACCAGGCATTCGACCACGGCGCCTTCGGGAAGGCTCCGGCGGTCATGCTCCTTGAGGACGCTGAAATGGACGAGGATGTCGCCCTCCGCCTCGTCGCTGACCAGGAAGCCGAATCCGCGGGTGGCGTCGAACCATTTCATCGTGCCGGTCAGCCTGACCAGCGCCTCCTCCTCGGGGCGCGAGGGTTCGTCCGCGCCTTCCGGCTCCTGCGCGCCGCTTCCAGCAGTCAATCCACGGCGCGAAGTCATTAACGGCCGATCCACCTTGCAAACCGTGGTGACTATCACGCCTTCCGCGGATTTGTGAACCGTTTACGGCTGTTTTTATGGGACGTCGGGCTCCGGCAGGTCTTCGGGCGAGGTTCCAAGCACCTGCCGAACCAGGTCGAAGCGGTGGCCCGCCCGGAGCATCGCCGCCGCCGCCTTGTCGCGAACGGAGCGGTCGAGGCCGGATTCGCCATAGGGGCCGAGCCGCCGACGGCGGGCGAAGCGGTGCGCCGCGGCCAGGGCCTCGTCCTCGCCGATGTCCCGGGCCTCGGCCGAATCCGCCTCGGCGATCCCGGCGCCCTTCAGCGCCGCCTGGACCCGCCGCTCCCCATAGCCCCGGCGAAGCAGCGAAGCGGTGCGGGCCGAGGCGAAGCCCTTGTCGTCGACATAGCCGAGCTGTGCGAAGCGTTCGACCAGGCGCTCGACGGGCGGCTCGCCGGCACCGTCCCAACCCCGCTCCTTCAGCTTGCGGCGGAGATAGGCGGCAAGCTTCGACCGCGTGGTCGCATAGCGCCCCGCATAGAAGAGGCCGAGCCGCTCGAGCCCCTCGGAATCGAGAGGCGACGGGGGCCTTTTGTCGGGTCTGGATCTCACGCGCCATGATTGTGCCACAGTCGGTCCCGATTATAAATGCGTACCTCTCCCGTCCCGGGAGGCGGCCCAGCGTAACTACCGGAGAGGATCCGCTACACCCGTGCCCGAGACTTTGGTCCCGACGCCGACTGCGGACAATTTGCCGCGCCGCTTCGCCGATTTCGAGACGCTGGCAGAGGCGCTCGATTATGCGGCGCTGGGCGTGCGCGGCCTCAATTTCCACGATCCGCGCGGAGAGCTGGTCCGGGCCTATCCGTACCGGGAGCTTCGCGAGGATGCACTCGCCGCCGCCTACCGGCTGATCGCGGCCGGAGTGAAGCCCGGGGACCGGATCGCGATCGTCGCCGAGACCAGCCCGGAATTCGCCGCCCTCTTCTTCGGCACCGTCTATGCGGGCGGATGGCCGGTGCCGCTGCCCCTTCCGACCTCCTTCGGCGGCCGCGATTCCTATATCGACCAGCTCAAGGTCCAGCTGACCAGCGCCGATCCGACCCACCTCTTCTACCCCGGGGAGCTCGGCGCCATGGCCGGCGCCGCGGCGGAGGCGGCGGGGGTGACGGGCATCTCCTGGGAAAGCTTCGCGGAGCGCGACGGGCCGGCTTCGGAGCTTCCGAAGGCCGCCCCCGACGATATCGCCTATCTCCAATATTCGAGCGGCTCGACCCGATTCCCGCACGGGGTCGCCGTCACTCACCGAGGCCTGCTCAACAACCTCGCCGCGCACAGCCACGGCATGGAGGTGATCGAGACGGACCGCTGCATCTCCTGGCTTCCCTGGTATCACGACATGGGCCTGGTCGGCTGCCTGCTGTCGCCGATGGCCAACCAGATCTCGACCGATTATCTCAAGACCGAGGATTTCGCCCGGCGCCCGCTCGCCTGGCTCGACCTCATCACCCGCAACAAGGGCACGACCGGAAGCTATTCTCCGACCTTCGGCTACGACATCTGCGCCCGCCGGGTCTCGAGCCTCACCAACGTCGCGGAACGCTTCGACCTTTCGCGCTGGCGGATCGCGGGCAACGGCGCCGACATGATCCGGCCCGACGTCATGCAGGCCTTCGTCGACGCCTTCGCGCCTGCGGGCTTCGACGCCAGGAGCTTCTGCCCCAGCTACGGCCTCGCCGAAGCCACCCTTGCGGTGACGATCATGCCGCCGGGCGAAGGCATCGTCGTCGAGCTGGTCGAGGAGACCACCCTTTCGGGCGACGGCAAGATGCACCGAGACCGGCCGCAGCGCTACCGGGCGATCGTCAATTGCGGAAAGCCGGCGCGCGACATGGAAGTCGAGATCCGCGACGAGGACGGAGCGACTCTCGGCAACCGCGAGATCGGCAAGGTCCATTGCCGGGGTCCGTCCGTCATGGTCGGCTATTTCCGCGACGAGGAAGCGACCGCCGCCTGCCTCGATTCGGAGGGTTGGCTCGACACGGGCGACATGGGCTATCTGTCGGACGGCTATCTCTACATCGTCGGCCGCGCCAAGGACATGATCATCATCAACGGCAAGAACCACTGGCCCCAGGACATCGAATGGGCGGTGGAGCAATTGCCGGGCTTCAAGGCGGGCGACATCGCCGCTTTCTCCATCACCACGCCCGGCGGCGAGGAGACCCCTGCCGTGCTGGTCCAGTGCCGCACCTCCGACACCGAGGAGCGCACCCGCCTTCGCGACACGATCCGCGAGCGTGTGCGGGCGATCACGGGCATCAACTGCGTGATCGAGCTGGTTCCGCCGCGCACCCTGCCGCGCACCAGCTCGGGCAAGCTCTCCCGCGCCAAGGCCCGCAACCTCTACCTTTCCGGCGAGATCCAGCCCTACGACATCGCGGCCTGAGGCCGGTCCTTTCCGCAACGGCTTGGCATCGCGCCCCGGCGCGGATATAGCTTTGGGACCGCACGACGTCCGGCCGGGCACCTGCCCGATCGAACCACCTTGCGCCGCCCTTTGGGCGGGGCTAAGGCGCGGATGGCTCTAGGAGTGTAGCTCAGTTGGTAGAGCATCGGTCTCCAAAACCGAGGGCCGTGGGTTCGAGTCCCTCCACTCCTGCCAAGCCGCAGCGAGCGCGATAGCCAAGCTATCGAGCGGTCCGCTAAGCGGACGCGAAGCCGCCGGCCGGCCTCAAGCGAGAGAAACGAGCATGAGGGTCGACGTCGCGGGATTTACTCCCGTGACGGCTGGGAGCAATTCAGCACGGCGCGGGCTCCGGGCCCCCTCCACCATCCTTCGGATGGTCCCCCTCCCCGTTCCGGGGAGGAATTCAGGCGGCGATGTCGTAGGTCTGGATCTCGCCGCTGAGGTAGAGGCTGCGGGCCTTGGCGCGGCTTAGCTTGCCCGAGCTGGTGCGGGGCAGCGTCCTGGGCGGGACGAGTTCGACGACGCAGTTGATGCCGGTGATGGCGCGGACTCGGTCGCGGATCGCATCGCGCAGGCGGCCGCGCTCCTCGAGATCGGAGGTGCGGCACTGGACCAGCACGGCGGGCGTCTCTTCGCCGCCCGGCGTGGTGATCGAGAAAGCGGCGATATCGCCGGCCTTGAAGCCGGGTATCTGCTCGACCGCCCATTCGATGTCCTGCGGCCAATGGTTCTTGCCGTTGATGATGATCATGTCCTTGGCACGGCCGACAATGTAGATGTAGCCGTCCGACATGTAGCCCATGTCGCCGGTGTCGAGCCATCCATCGGCGCTCAGGCACGCCTCGGTCGCTGCATCGTCGCGGAAATAGCCGGCCATGATCGAGGGGCCGCGGGCATAGACCTTGCCGATCGCACGCTCGGGGAGCGGGTTGCCGTCCTCCTCGCGGATGGCGACCTCCATGTCCCGCACCGGCTTGCCGCAATTGACGATGGCGCGGTAGCGCTGCGGGCGATCGCCGCCGCGCTCGCCGCCGGAGAGCAGGGTCTCCTCGACGAGCTCGACCACGATCCCTTCGCCCGGCGGCATGATGGAGACGGCAAGCGTCGCTTCCGCAAGCCCGTAGCTCGGCAGGAATGCCGAGGCCCTGAACCCTGCCTCGGCGAACGCATCGACGAACGC
>DASVUW010000331.1:0-2233 GCA_036386845.1 Allosphingosinicella sp.
CCCCAAGGACTTCAAGTCGAACAGCTTCGTCGACCGCAAGACCGACGTCTGCATCATCCCGCCCAACAGCTTCGCCCTTGCAAGGACGGTCGAATATTTCCGGGTGCCGCGCGACGTCCTCGTCATCTGCCTCGGCAAATCGACCTATGCGCGCTGCGGGATCATCGTCAACGTGACGCCGCTCGAGCCGGGCTGGGAAGGCCATGTCACGCTCGAATTCTCGAACACGACGCCGCTCCCGGCCAAGGTCTACGCCAACGAGGGCGCCTGCCAGTTCCTCTTCCTCCAGGGCAACGAGCCCTGCGAGGTGAGCTATGCCGACCGGGCCGGCAAATATATGGGCCAGCGCGGGGTGACGCTGCCCAAGCTGTAGCGGCTCATCGTCATCCCGGCGGAAGCCGGGATGACGGTCCGGGCAGGCCATACCGGCTATTATTGCTCGTCCTCGACCTTCCTCCACTCGGCCTTGGTGAGGCAAACCCGCTCGCGCTTCATCCTGGACTCGCTGGCGTCGATGAACCGGCAGATCTTGCGCTCCCCCTTCGCCTCGACTCCGGCGCCGCCGCCCGAATCGGACGCGACGGCCTGGCGGTTCTGGTTCTGGCTCTTGGCCGCGAGGGCGGGCGATCCGGCGGCCATCGCAAGAGCGGCGGCCGACGCGAAAATCATCTTGATGCTCATCCATTTTCTCCCTGTGTCTCAATCACCGACACAAGAATAAGCGGGGGACGTGGCGAACCCTATAGGCCGGCGGGTCGTCGGCAGAAGCGTAACGGCGGTTTGTCGAAAAAGGGGGCTTTAAGGGGGCGGATCGCCGCGGAAGAAACCCTCTCCCGGCAGGGGAGAGGGAGGGGCCCGCCGCGAAGCGGTGGGAGGGTGAGGGCATTACTGCCTTTGCCCCTGCCCTCACCCTGGTTCGCGTCGCGAACCTGTCCCTCTCCCCTGCAGGGAGAGGGATTTACCGCCCGCGGTGGCGGATGTTCGAGGGGCGGCCGCGCCGGCCCTGGCGGCGCTTTTCCTCGCCGCGGCGGCCGTCGCGGCGGGGGCCGCTTCGGGGCCTGGCGGGAGCGGAGCCGCCGCCGTCGGCAAGCTCGAACCTCAGCCCTCCGGAAACCGGACTGGCCTCGACCAGCCTGAGCTTCAGCCGCAGCCCGGGGCTGAAGCGCTCGCCGCTGTCGTCGCCGACCAGGCTCTGGCTCGATTCCTCGTAGCGGTAATAGTCCGAGCCGAGGGTCGAGACCGGGACCAGGCCGTCGCCGCCGAGGCCCTCGACGGTGGCGAAGAAGCCGAACGGCTGGACCCCCGTGATCCGGCAGTCGACGAGGTCGCCGACGCGCTCGGAGAGATAGGCTGCGACGTAGCGGTCCAGGGTCTCGCGCTCGGCCTCCATCGCCCGCCGCTCGAGCTGCGAGATGAGCTCGCCCGTCACCTCCATCGCCTCCGCTTCCCGGTCGGTGAGGCCGCCGTCGCCGAGGCCGAAGGCTCGGACCAGGGCGCGGTGGACGACGAGGTCGGCGTAGCGGCGGATGGGGCTGGTGAAATGGGCGTAGGAGCCGAGCGCGAGCCCGAAATGGCCCTTGTTGTCGGGCGAGTAATAAGCCTGGGTCTGGGTTCGGAGGATCTGTTCCATCACCTGGGGGCGGAAGTCGGCCTCGCCGATCCGGTCGATGACGTGGTTGAAGGTGGCCGGGCGGATCACCTGGCCGAGCGCGAACTCGACCTCGAAGGTCTTGAGGTAATCCTTGAGCGCGACCAGCTTCTCGCGGCCCGGCGGCTCGTGGTCGCGGTACATGACCGGCGCCTTCTTCGATTCCAGCGCCTTGGCCGCCGCGACGTTGGCGGCGATCATGTAATCCTCGATCAGCTTGTGGGCGTCGAGCCGCTCGCGCGGGGCGACCGACAGGATCCGGCCCTTCTCGTCGAGCACCACTCGCCGCTCCGGAAGGTCGAGGTCGAGCGGCGCCCTTTTCTCGCGCGCGGCATAGAGCGCCCGCCAGCAGGCCCAGAGCGGCTTCAGGGTGGAGTCGACGAGGGCGGGATCGACCGGGGGATCGTCCGGCTCGATCTCCGGCATGGAGCAAGGGGAGGAGAACACCTCCACCGGATCCTCCCCGGGACGGGGAGGGGGACCGCTCGCGTCAGTGAGCGGTGGAGGGGGCTCGTCATCCGCGCGGGTCTCGGATCCCCCTCCACCCGCGTCGCTGGTCCCCCACCCCGGCCCGGGGAGGAATTC
>DASVUW010000332.1:0-6612 GCA_036386845.1 Allosphingosinicella sp.
CGGGCGCCCGCCGCCGGGGTCTTCGCGCCGATCGAGGCGCTCCTCGCCCTCTTGCCCTCGCCGCCGAGCGCGTCGAAGGAGAGGCCGTGAGTACGGACGATATGATCGAGTGGCGGGTGACTCCGGGGCTCAGCCCCTATCCGCAGACTCTCGCCGAGATGGAGGCCCGCGCCGCCGCGATCCGGACCGGCGAGGCGTCCGAGCTCGTCTGGCTGCTCGAGCACCCTCCCCTCTACACCGCCGGGACCAGCGCCGATCCGGCGGAGCTGTTCAACCCCGAGGGCTTCCCGGTATTCGCCGCGGGGCGGGGCGGGCGTTACACCTATCACGGCCCCGGTCAGCGCGTCGGCTATGTGCTTCTCGACCTCGACGAGAGAGGCCGGGACGTGCGCGGCTTCGTTCATTCGCTGGAGGGCTGGGTGATCGCCACCCTCGAGCGCCTGGGGATTTCGGCCCGTCGGGCGGAGGGGCGGATCGGGATCTGGGCGGATGGGCCGCGTGGCGAGGCGAAGGTCGGGGCGATCGGGGTGAGGGTTCGCCGCTGGGTCACCTATCACGGATTCTCGGTCAATCTGGCTCCGCAACTTTCCCACTATTCAGGCATTGTGCCGTGCGGTATTGCCGACTTCCCAGTGACCAGCCTCGACGAGATGGGAGCGTCTTTCGATTTCGACCGTTTCGACCTGGCGCTGAGGAATGGGCTCTGCGATTTCCTGCGTTCCCTGGAGGGGGGGCGCGAGTAAGGCTTGAGAGCCCTGTCCTTTCCGTTTATTGTACCCAACTGATTTGGTAAAAAAGGGGCCATCCCGTCCAAATCGTCAACCTAGGGAGTTTCTAAATGCGTGACCTTCTTTCGAAAGTGATGACCGGTTCGATGGTTGCCGGTGCGGCCCTGCTCGTCGCGGCCTGCGGCGGTGGCGAGGACGCGGCTGCCAACAACACCGCGATGAACTACACCGACGACGCGCTGATGGCGAACACCGGCGACGTTACCGGCGTCGACGCGCTCAACGCGACCACCGACAGCAACGCCCTCGGCACCGCTGCGGACCTGAACGCGACGACCACGATGAACACCACCACGACCAACACCACCACCGACGCCACGATGAACACCGGCACCGGAACTGGCAACACGACCGGAATGTAATCGGCGGTTCGAGGTTTTTGGAAAGGGCCGTCCGGGCGACCGGGCGGCCCTTTTCTTGTCCGGCGACTCTTTTCATATCGCCCTCAGGCGCTTAGGTATGACGAGCCGTGCCCAGCGTCAGACGGGCAAGGCGCGTGAAGCTTTATTGCGAGGCGACCCCTGCTAAGCATGGAGCAAGCGTTTCCAGCGCTCGAGGGGACCTCAATGGCCATCAGGATGAAGACCGGCTTCATCGCCGCCGTGACTGCGGCAACGCTTGCGGCCGCTCCGGCGCCGGCTCAGCTCTACCTCAGCACGCCCGACGTTCGCGCCGCGCCGATCGAGCCCAGCGATCCGCTCGTCGGACTTCCGCTTCCCGGCGCGACCGCCGCCGAATATCGGGCCAACGTGCTCTGGAACCTGCGTGCAGGGCTCAACGTCGCCGCGCTGCAATGCCAGTTTTCCGATTATCTGAGGGCGGTGCCCAATTATAATGGGCTTCTCGCCCATCACAGCGCCGAGCTCGCGGCCGCCTACACCGCGCTGAACAATTATTACAAGCGCACCCTGGGCGCGAAGGGGCAAAAGGCGTTCGACGATTATTCGACGATGACCTACAACAACTGGTCCGCGGCCCAGGCGCAGCAGATCTTCTGCCAGACGGCGACCAACGTCACCAAATCGGCGCTGGCCGCGCCCAAGGGCCAGCTCTTCCAGGTCGCCCAGGCCCGGCTTCGCGAGATGCGCAACGCGCTCGTGCCCGCCTATGAGCCGCGCCTCGCCTACCGGCCCTATTTGATCCGACTGGAGCCACTGCCGCCGCTCCAGGCTGCCTGCTACAGCAAGAAGGGCGCGTTGCGCCGGGCTTGCGGCGGGACCGCGAAGTAAGCCAGGATCGTCGCCCCAGCGAAGGCTGGGGCCCCGGGGGGTGAAAGGCGCCGGCGTTCTTCACCCGCTGGGGCCCCAGCCTTCGCTGGGGCGACGGGGTTGTCCCTAGGGCATCCCGATCAGCTTGTGTGCCTGGAGGCCGAGCCGCCAGCGCGGGTGGGCCATCACATAGTCGATGGCTGCGGCCTTCGAAGCCTCTCGCTCCGGCCCGTCCAGCGGCTGGATGATGAAATGCCGGAAATCCCAGCCCAGCAGGTCTTCGGGGTCAATCCCGTCCTGGGGCCAGACCAGCTTGAGCTCGTCGCCCGACCTTTGAACCACCTGCGTGCCCGCCTTCGGGCTGACGCAGATCCAGTCCAGTCCGGCGGCGGCGGGAAGAGTGCCGTTGGTTTCGGCCGCAATCTCGAAGCCCGCCGAATGAAGCGCGTCAACCAAAGGGCAGTCGAGCTGGAGCATGGGTTCGCCGCCGGTGACGACGACCAGCGGGCGCTCCCCCTCCCCCCAGAGCGCACGGACCCGCGCGGCCAGGGCCGCCGCTTGGTAGCGGCCCCCATTCTGACCGTCGGTGCCGACGAAGTCGGTGTCGCAGAAGCGGCATTGCGCCTGCGCCCGGTCCCGCTCGCGCCCCGACCAGAGGTTGCAGCCCGCGAAACGCAGGAAGACGGCGCGCCGGCCGGCCTGCATGCCCTCCCCCTGAAGGGTGAGGAAAATCTCCTTGACCGCGTAGCTCACGGGCGAGCCGAATAAAGCGTCGGATCGGGGAGGCCCGCTTCCTCGAAGCCCCTGGCCCGAAGCCGGCAGCTGTCGCAGAGGCCGCAATGGCGGCCGCCCGGCGCCGGATCGTAGCAGGACCAGCTGAGGCCGGCGTCGAGGCCCAGCCGGTCCGCCTCCCGGACGATATCCGCCTTGGTCATATCGAGGAGCGGAGTGGCGATCCGGAAATGGCCGCCTTCGTCGCCGGCCCTGGTGGCGAGCGCAGCGAGCCGCTCGAAGGCGGCGACGAAGTCGGGGCGGCAATCCGGATAGCCGGAATAATCGAGGGCGTTCACGCCGATGTAGATCTCGGCCGCCCCAGCCGCCTCCGCCCATCCGAGCGCCAGCGACAGGAAAATCGTGTTGCGCGCCGGGACGTAGGTGACCGGGATGTCGTCGCCTACTCCATCCTTGGGCACGGCGATGTCGGCGGTGAGCGCCGAGCCTCCGAAGGCGCGAAGGTCGAGTGGCAGGACCACATGGCGCTCCGCCCCGAGCCCGGCGGCAATGCGCGCCGCGGCCTCTAGCTCCACCCGGTGGCGCTGGCCGTAATCGACGGTGAGGGCGAGGAGGGAATAGCCCGATTCCCGGGCCATCGCGGCGGCGACCATCGAGTCGAGGCCCCCGGAAAGGAGCGCGACGGCTTTGGGGGCGGAGGAGGACATCGTGCGGGGCGGCTAATCCGCGAAGGCGACGGGCGCAAGCGGCTCAAAAGAACGGGCCGCCCGGTGAAGGACGGCCCAGTTTAGGCCGTGAGGCCTGCTAGGGAGGAAAGCGTGCCCACAATCGGCACTCGCTCTCATTACATGGATCAGGGTAAACAAGGGCTTAACGGCGATCGTCCTCCCTGCGAGCGAAGCTCGTGGGGAGGGGGGACCACCCGAAGGGTGGTGGAGGGGTAATTGCGGAGGAGTCCGCAGGTTCCCGCGCGATCCTACCAGTTGAGTGCCGCTACCCCTCCACCATGCTTCGCATGGTCCCCCTCCCCACCGCTTCGCGGCAGGGAGGACGAGGGTCAGCAGCTCCCCACCTTGCGCGCCTCCGCGCGGTAGGAGAAGGGACGGCCGTCGACTAGCCCCTGGGTGTCGATGCGCGCGAGGCGCGGAGTCTCCACGCGGATGCTGGTATGGCCGAAGCCGCGCCCGGGACAGCTGTACTGGACGGTTGCTCCGCCCTTGTCGCTTGCGACGATTTCCTGGCGACAGGTGGCCCCGTCATGCTCGAGCTGGACGAGCGCCGTCGGGTCGCCGAGGCAGATCGAGCGAGGCTCGCCGACCGAATCGCGCAGCTGCCAGCGGCCACGCTCGAGCTTCGAGAAAGCTTCCAGGTCCGGAAGCGCGAACGCGAACACCGGCGCGGCGACGGCAAGCCAGCCGGCCAGCCCAAGCGCCCCCCGACGCATACGACCCCGCAGATACGACATGGACGGCCTCTACCAGTAAATTCGACGCGAGCGAGATTGGTCGTCCCCGAAACGAATTCAACCCTCCAGATCCGAAAGGGAGATCGGGAAAACCCTGGAGCAGAACTCGCAATCGACGTTGATGACGCCTTCCTCGCCGGCCATCTCCGCGCGCTCCTCCGCTGCGAATCGAGCGAGCACGCCGCGGACATGCTCGAAATTGCAACGGCAGCCCTTCTTGAGCGGGATAGCTTCCAGCACCCGCACTTCCTCTTCGTGGAACAGCCTCCACAGGGCCTCTCCAAGCGGCAGGGCCGGATCGGTCAGCTCGTGGCCCTTGATGGTCTCGGCGAGGATCCGGACATGCTCCCATTCGGGATCGTCGAGCCGGGTGTGAAGGCGGTCGCGGCCCTCCTCCCCCTCCGGCAGGTGCTGGACGAGGATTCCGCCGGCGATATGGCCGGTATCGTCGACGGCGAGGCGGACGACGCTCGGCAATTGCTCCGACTGGCTGAAATAATTCTGCGCCGCTTCGCCGAGCGAGCTGCCTTCGAGCGGCACGATCCCCTGGTAGCGTTCCTCGGCCAGCGGGTGGTCGAAGGTAATCGCCAGATAGCCCTTGCCGAACAGGGCCTCGAGGTCGCGATGGGTGGGGAGCTCGCCGAGGCGGCCGGAATCGAAGCGCACATAGCCCCTGAGCTCGCCGTCCCGGTAATCGACGACGAGCAGGTCGACGATCCCGCTTTCCGTCTGCGCCTGAATGGTCAGCTGCCCTTCCGCTTCCTTGAGCAGCGAGCCGAGAAGGGCGGCGAGGACCAGCGCCTCGGACAGCGTCCGGGCGATCGGCGCGGGATAATCGTGGGCGGACAATATCTCGCCAAGCAGCGGCCCGAGCCTGACCAGGCGGCCGCGGGCATTGCGGCCGGGGATGGTGAAGCCGAGCGCTTCGTCGAGATTGGCGGAGCGAACGCCGGTGTCGAAATCGGGGGAGGTCATGGGGGCGATGTGGCTAGGGGATGGGTGGGGTTCAAGCTTTCCAATCCTCCCCATCGCCAGATGGGGAGAGGGACCACCCGAAGGGTGGTGGAGGGGTAATGGCGCAGGCTTCTGGCAATTGCCCCTCCACCATGCTCCGCATGGTCCCCCTCCCCACCGCTTCGCGGCAGGGAGGATTAATCACGCCGCTTCCGGCACTTCGTAGCGGCGCGCCGCCTCGGACAGGCGCTCGACGAACTCGGTGATATGCTCTTCCTCGATGATGAGCGGCGGAAGCACCCGGAGGACATTGTCGCCCGCCGCGACCGTGAGAAGCCCGTGCTCGCGCAGATGACCGACAAAGGCGCGGCTGTCGGTCTTCATCTTCAGGCCGAGCATCAGCCCGAGACCCCGGACGCCCTCGAACAGGTGATCGTGATTGGGAATCATCTGCTCGAGCGCCCCGCGCAGCCGCTCCCCCATCCTGCTCACCCGCTCGAGGAATTCGGGCTCCGCGACGATGTCGAGCACCGCCTGGCCGGCGGCACAAGCGAGAGGATTGCCGCCATAGGTGGACCCGTGGGTTCCGACCACCATCCCCGCCGCCGCCTTCTCGGTTGCGAGGCAGGCGCCCATCGGGAAGCCGCCGCCAATGCCCTTGGCGGAAGCGAGGATGTCGGGTTCGATCCCGTAATGCTCGTAGGCATAGAGCTTGCCGGTGCGGGCGACGCCGCACTGGACCTCGTCGAGGACGAGCATGAGGTCCTTCTCGTCGCAGAGCCGGCGGAGGCCGCGCATGAATTCCCGGCTGGCGGGACGGATCCCGCCTTCGCCCTGAACCGGCTCGACCAGGAAACCGGCCGTATTCTCGTCGATGGCCGCCTCGGCCGCTTCCAGATCGTCGAACTCGACGACCGCGAAGCCGGGCAGCAGGGGCGCGAAGCCGTCGCGCAGCTTTGCCTGGTCGGTCGCGCTGATCGTCGCCATGGTCCGCCCGTGGAAGGCGTTCCTGAAGGTGATGAGGACGTTCTTCTCGGGCCGGCCGTGATGATGGTGGAAGCGCCGCGCCGTCTTGATCGCGCACTCGACCGCCTCGGCGCCCGAATTGGTGAAGAAGACGGTGTCCGCGAAAGAGCGGTCGACGAGGCGCTGGGCGAGCGCCTCCCCCTGCGGCGAGCCGTAGAGGTTGGAGACGTGGATCAAGGTCGCCGCCTGCTCCTGGATCGCTTTGGTGAGATGCGGATGGCCGTGGCCGAGCAGGTTGACGGCGATGCCGCTGGCGAAATCGAGATATTTCTCGCCGCCCTCGCCGTAGAGATAGACCCCCTCCCCGCGCACCGGCCGCACGGGCGAACGCGGATAAACGGGCATGAGCGGCGTGATGGCCATGAACGGCTCCGAAGCTGGTAATGCAAAAAGGCGACCCTGACGGATCGCCTTCCTGCCTCTAGAGAGGTGGCGGGGG
>DASVUW010000333.1:0-6760 GCA_036386845.1 Allosphingosinicella sp.
ACCCCTCCACCACCCTTCGGGTGGTCCCCCTCCCCATCTTGCGATGGGGAGGACAAGGGCGCTGACATCGCCGCGCGTTCCTGCATAAAGGCGCGATGCACGGAAATTTCCAGACTTCGGGCTTCAGCGACGCCCTAGTCATCCTCGGCGCGGCCGGGGTGGTCATCCCGGCCTTCGCCCGGTTCCGGATCAGCCCCGTCATCGGCTTCATCCTCGTCGGCCTGCTCGTCGGCCCCGCGGGACTGGGTGCAATGGCCGGCAAAATGCCGTGGCTGAACTACGTCACCATCTCCAATCCGGAGGCGGTGGAGCCGTTCGCCGAGTTCGGGATCGTCCTCCTGCTCTTCGCGATCGGGCTCGAACTGTCCTTTCGCCGCCTGTGGACGATGCGGCGGCTGGTGTTCGGGGTCGGAGCCGCGGAGTTGCTGGTCTGCGCCCTGCTCCTGGGCCTGGCGGTGAACATGCTCGGCGAGAGCCTCAGCGGCTCGGTCGCGCTGGGCCTCGCTTTGGCGCTCTCGTCGACCGCGCTCGTCCTCCCGCTCGTCGGAACGACCAGCCCGGTCGGCCGCTCGGCGCTGGCCATGCTGCTCTTCGAGGACCTTGCGATCGTTCCGATCATCTTCCTCCTCGGAGCGATGGCGCCCCTCGCCGCCGCGAGCGGCTTCGACGGATTGGTCAACACCCTTCTGCTCGGCGCCGCCGTCGTCGCGGCGATGCTCGTCCTCGGCCGGCTCCTCCTGCCGCGCCTGTTCGCGCAGGCCGCTCGCACCAAGAGCCCTGAGCTGTTCCTCGCCGCGAGCCTGCTCGTGGTGATCGTCGCGAGCCTCGCGACGACCGCGGTCGGCCTGTCGCCGCTGATGGGCGCGCTGCTCGCCGGGATCCTGATCGCCGAGACCGATTATCGAAGCGAGGTCGAGGTCATCACAGCCCCGTTCCGGGGCCTGGCGCTCGGGATCTTCCTGATCACGGTCGGGATGAGCGTCGACCTGAGGGTCGTCGCGTCCAATTGGGAGGCGATCGTCGCGGCGGTGATCGGCGTGGTCCTTCTCAAGGCCTTCGTCACCGGCCTGCTCCTTCGATTGAACGGCGCCCGCCGGTCCGTGGCGGCCGAAGCCGGGCTGATCATGGCCTCGCCTTCGGAGACCACCCTGATCGTCCTCGCGACCGCGGCGGCGGCCCAGCTGATCGGCGCGGACACGGCGGAATTCTGGCAGATCGTCACGGCCATCGGCCTCACCATCACGCCCCTGCTCGCCAAGCTCGGCCAGATGGCGGCCCGGCGGGTCGACGTCCAGACCGAGGAGGTATCGCCGACGCTCGGGCACGGCGACGAGGCGGCGGTGGTGATCATCGGATTCGGCCGGGTGGGCCGGCTCGTCGCGGAGATGCTGACCGCCCATGGCCGTCGCTATCTGGCGGTCGATTCGAGCATAGACACGGTCGCCGCCTGCCGGAAGGAAGGGATTCCGATCGTCTACGGCGACGTCGCAAGGCCCGAGTTCATCGACCGATTGAAGCTCGGACACGCGACCGCCCTCGTCCTCACCATGGACGATCCGGTGCTGAGCGTCAGGGTGACCAAGAAGGTCAGGGCCTGGTGCCCCAACCTCACCATCGTCGCCCGGGCGCGCGACCCGGCCCACGCCGCCGAGCTTTACCGGGCCGGAGCCACCGACGCGGTGCCGGAGACCCTCGAATCCTCGCTTCAGCTGTCGGAAGCGGTGCTCGTCGACCTCGGAATGGCGATGGGGCCGGTCATCGCCTCGATCCACGAGAAGCGCGCCGAGCTGAGGAAGGAGATCATGGAGCTGGGCCAGCTCGAGCAGGAGCCGGTGCTCGAGCGGCGGCGGCTGAGGGATGCACTGAAGGGCCGTTGAAAAGGTTTCACGTGGAACATTTCATGAACACATACTTTCCACGCAAAGACTAAAGCGTGGCGGCTAAAATTTCGCAAAGCAATCGGCCGCCGTCACCGCCGCCTCGGCCAAGCCTTTGTTTTCAGGGCAAAAGCAGGTCGAGCGCAATTCCGCCTCGAACCGCCCAACATCGCCGGGAATCGCTCGAAATCGCCACGAATCGCGTCGTTCCGCCACATCAAGCAGCCTGCAAATTCTTAGCAGAAATTGGTGCCTGGCACCAATTTCCGATCTGGCAAGGCGAGCAATTTCAACAGCTTGGAAATTGGTGCCTGGCACCGATTTCTGATTTTAAGCCGATTTCCGATTTTAGTCGGCTGGCGGACGGGGGGCGGTTTCGACGCCCGGAGCGCGAGGACGGCACGAGGGCTGGGGAAGCCGAGGCTCCCTGCTAGCGTTCCGCGTCCGTTCCCGGTAGGGTGAGTCATGGCAAAGCGATCCGGCTCCGCCGATCTCCCGCTTCACGGCGGCCGAGTCCCCGCCTGGCTGGGCGAGCGCATGACGCGGCTCGGCACCGTCATGGCCGAGGCGATCATCCTCAACGAGGGCCGCGACGGCTTCCTCGCCCGGCTCGCCCATCCTTTCTGGTTCCAGTCGTTCGGCGCCGTGATGGGGATGGACTGGCATTCTTCGGGAATCACCACCAGCGTGGTCGGAGCCCTGAAGCGCGGGCTCAACCCCCGGGCCGGAGAGCTCGGGATCAGGGTCTGCGGCGGCCGCGGGCGCCATTCGAGGGCGACTCCCGCGGAGCTCGCAACGGCAGGCGAGGCGGCCGGGTTCGACGGGGTGGAGCTGGCCCGGTCGAGCCGGCTCGTCGCCAAGGTCGACAGCGCCGCGCTCCAGGACGGGTTCGACCTTTATCTCCACGGATTCTTCGTCACCGACGAAGGCAAATGGGCCGTCGTCCAGCAGGGCATGAACGGCGAGCGCCGGACGGCCAGGCGCTATCACTGGCTGTCGGAAGGCCTGACCAGCTTCGTCGATTCGCCGCACGCCGCGATCGAGGGGCGGCGGCAGGGCGAGGTGCTCAACCTCGCCGACCGGCGCGCCAAGGCCTCGCGCGACGCCCAGCTCGAATTGCTGGCCGAGCTCGGGCCGGTCCGGCTGGCGCGGGAAGCCGCATTGGCCGAGAGGGGCGCTCCGGCGCCCGCCTCCGAGCCCTTGCTGCCGCACCTTTCGCTTCCGGATCATCACGATGTCCGCCCGGACGACGTCGTCCTTCGCCGGCTTCACGGCACCCTCGCGGCGGCCGCCGAGGCCGGCCCCAGGGACTTCGCGGATTTGCTCCTCGTCCCGGGAGTCGGCGCTCGCACCGTCCGATCGCTCGCGATGGTCGCCGAGGTGATCCACGGAGCCCCGTCGCGCTTCTCGGACCCGGCCCGCTTCTCGCTCGCCCATGGCGGCAAAGACCGCCACCCCTTCCCGGTGCCGATCAAGGTCTACGATCGCACCATCGGGGTCCTCAAATCGGCGGTCGAGCAGGCGAAGCTCGGCCGGGACGAGAAGCTCGGCGCGATCCGCCGCCTGGACGAGCAGGCGCGGCGGCTCGAGGCGCATGTCGGGGGGCCGGGCTTCGAGGCGGTGATCGCGGAGGAACGGCGGCTTTCGAACAGCTATGGCGGGCGGAGCGTGTTCGGGCTGGAGCCGCCGCCGGCCGAGGCCGGCGCCGCGTAAACCCCTCTCCCTGCAGGGGAGAGGGACAGGTTCGCGAAGCGAACCACGGTGAGGGCACGAATAGCCCCTCATCCTCGGCCGCTGGCGCGGCCTTTTCCTCTCCCCTGCAGGGAGAGGGAGTTTTAGACGGCGACCGTCTCTTCGCCGAGCGCGGCCTTCACGGCGTCGATCGCCGCCGCCGCCTTGCCGCCCTCCGGCCCGCCGCCCTGGGCCATGTCGGGACGCCCTCCCCCGCCCTGCCCGCCGACCGCCTCGACCGCCTTTCGGACGAGGTCGACCGCGCTTCGGCTGGAGGTGAGATCGTCGGTCACTCCGACGGCGACGGTGGCCCGCCCGTCATTGACCGCCACCAGCGCCACCACGCCCGAGCCGACCCGCCTCTTGGCTTCGTCGACCAGTCCGCGCAGGCCCTTCGGGTCCAGCCCTTCGAGCACCTGGCCGATGAACGCATAGCCCCCGACCTGCTCCGGCCCCTGGGCCTCGGCCTTCGAGCCGCCGCCCATGGCCAGGGCCTTTTTCGCCTCGGCAAGCTCGCGCTCGAGGCGGCGGCGCTCCTCGATCAAGGCGGCGACCCGGGCGGGCACTTCCTCGGGCGAGGCCTTCAGAGCGGCGGCCGCTTCCCTCAGCCGGTTCTCCCGCTCGGTCAGCCACTGGCGAGCCGCCTCGCCGGTCAGCGCCTCGATCCGGCGAATGCCCGCGGCGACGGCGCTCTCCGAGACGATCTTCAGGAGCTGGATGTCGCCGAGCGCATTGACGTGGGTTCCCCCGCACAGCTCCACCGAATAGCTCGAATCCGAACCCCGGCCCATCGACAGGACCCTGACCTCGTCGCCATATTTCTCGCCGAACAAGGCCATCGCCCCGGCCTCGATCGCCTCTTGCGGGCTCATCAGCCGGGTGGTGACTGCATCGTTCTCGCGGATGTGGCGGTTCACCTCTTCCTCGACGGCTGCGATATCGGCGGGCGTCAGCGCCTTCGGGTGCGAGAAATCGAAGCGGAACCGGTCCGGCGCGACCAGGCTGCCTTTCTGGGTGACGTGGCCGCCGAGCCGGTGGCGGAGCGCCGCGTGGAGGAGATGGGTGGCGCTGTGGTTGGCGCGCACGCGGCCGCGGCGCTCGGCATCGACGGCAAGGTGGACGGCGTCACCGACCGCGACCTCGCCCGCCTTGACGAGGCAATGGTGCGCATGAAGCCGGCCCAAAGGCTTGGAGGTGTCCTCGACCTCGGCCTCGAGACCCTTGTCGCTGGTGACTGCGCCGCTGTCGCCCATCTGGCCGCCGCTCTCGCCGTAGAAGGGCGTCTGGTTGGTCAGGATGATGACCTTGTCGCCCGGCCCGGCCCGCTCCACCCGGGCCCCGTCCCTGACCAGGGCGACGACCACGCCCTCGCCTTCATGGCCCGCATAGCCGGTGAACTCCGTCGAGCCATGCGCCTCGGCGATGTCGAACCAGACGTCCTCGGAGGCCTTCTGGCCCGAGCCTTTCCAGGCGGCTCGGGCGGCGGCCTTCTGCCCGGCCATCGCTTCGTCGAAGCCCGAGCGGTCGACTCCGAGGCCCTGGGCGCGCAGCGCGTCCTCGGTCAGGTCGTAGGGGAATCCGAACGTGTCGTAGAGCTTGAAGGCGACCTCGCCGGGAAGCGTGTCGCCGGGCTTCATCGCGCCCGTCGCCTCGTCGAGAAGCCGAAGGCCGTTGGCGAGCGTCTGCCTGAACCGGGTCTCCTCCAGCTTCAGCGTCTCCTCGATCAGCGGCTGCGCCCGGACCAGCTCGGGATAGGCGGCGCCCATTTCCGCGACCAGCGAAGGCACCAGCCGGTGCATCAAGGGCTCGCTGCTCCCAAGCAGGTGCGCGTGGCGCATCGCTCGCCGCATGATCCTCCGAAGAACGTAGCCGCGCCCCTCGTTGGCCGGCAGCACTCCGTCGGCGATCAGGAAGCCAGAGGTCCGAAGGTGATCGGCAATGATCCGGTGGCTCGCGGCCGTGTCCGGTATCGCTTCATTGTGGGTCAGCGACGAAGAGGCCGAGATCAGCGCCTTGAACGTGTCCGTGTCGTAATTGTCGTGGACGCCCTGCATGACGGCGGCGATCCGCTCCAGCCCCATGCCGGTGTCGATCGACGGAGTCGGAAGCTCCCGGACGATCTCATTGTCTTCCTGCTCATATTGCATGAAGACCAGGTTCCAGATCTCGACGAAGCGGTCGCCGTCCTCGTTCGGGCTTCCGGGCGGCCCGCCGGGAATATGGTCGCCATGGTCGTAGAAGATCTCGGAGCAAGGCCCGCACGGACCGCTGTCGCCCATCGCCCAGAAATTGTCCTTGGTCGGGATCCGGATGATCCGGCTTTCCGGCAGGCCCGCGATCTTGCGCCACAGGTCGAAGGCCTCGTCGTCCGTGTGGTAGACGGTTGCCGTCAGCCGGTCCGGGCTCAGCCCCCATTCCTTCGTCAGCAAGGTCCAGGCGTGGGTGATCGCCTGCTCCTTGAAATAGTCGCCGAACGAGAAATTGCCGAGCATCTCGAAGAAGGTGTGGTGGCGGGCGGTATAGCCGACATTGTCGAGGTCGTTATGCTTGCCTCCGGCCCGGACGCATTTCTGCGACGAGGCGGCGGTCGAATAAGGCCGGGTCTCGAGGCCGGTGAAGACGTTCTTGAACGGCACCATCCCGGCGTTGACGAACATGAGCGTCGGGTCGTTCTGGGGGACGAGCGGCGCCGAGGGCACCTGGCGGTGCCCGTTGGAGCCGAAATAGTCGAGGAACGACCGGCGGATGTCGTTGGTGGAGGTCATGCGGTCAAACTAAGCCACATGCTGCGCTGCGGCAAGTTCCGTCGCCCCTGCGAAGGCTGGGCGGGCTGGTGAACTTTCACGTCGCCCCAGCGAAGGCTGGGGCCCCAGGGGGTGAAGAGCGCGGCGCCTCTCACTCGCTGGGATCCCAGCCTACGCTGGGATGACGGGGCGGGCCGGGTGAAGACTGCGGCGCTTTTCACTCGCCGGGGTCCCAGCCTTCGCTGGGACGACGTTTAAAGCCCCGTCGGCGCCGCCGCTTCCTCGACCGGCGCTTCGGCCACTTCGGCCGGCCGTTCCTCGGCACTTACCGGATAGCTCGCATAGCGCACGATCCGCTCGCGGTCCGGATCGGGTGCCGGCGCCGCGGCGACCGTCACGACGGTGGGT
>DASVUW010000334.1:0-4522 GCA_036386845.1 Allosphingosinicella sp.
ACGGAGGGTAAGCGGCCCGCCGCGGCGCGATGGATGCGCCGCGTTGCCGACTTCTCTGGGTCACGAAGCCCCGTCCGGCCCACGCCGGGCGGGCGCTTCCCTTTTACCCACTTTCGCGCTAAGGGCGCGCGACTGAAAAATCGCCCGAACTGTAAGGACTTTGTTTGGCCAAGGAAGAACTACTCGAGATGCGCGGCCAGGTGGTGGAGCTGCTGCCCAACGCCATGTTCCGCGTCCGCCTCGAGAACAATCACGAGATCCTCGGCCACACCGCCGGCAAGATGCGCAAGAACCGCATCCGGGTCCTCGTCGGCGACGAGGTGCTCGTCGAGCTGACCCCCTACGACCTCACCAAGGGTCGGATCACTTACCGATTCAAGTGACGGCCCCCACAGGCCGTCACCCGCACCGTCACCCTGAACTTGTTCCAGGGTCCAGTTCGTCGCACCCCGAGCGCATGGAGGCCTGGATGCTGAAACAAGTTCAGCATGACGGTAAGGGGCTCGAATGCGACTGATCCTCGCCTCCGCTTCTCCGCGACGGCTGGAGCTGCTCGCCCGGCTTGGCGTGGCCCCCGACGCCGTGGTCCCTGCCGAGATCGACGAGACTCCCCAAAAGGCCGAGATTCCCGACCGCTATGCCATGCGGATGGCCATGGAGAAGGCGGTGGCCGTTGCCGAGCCGGGAACCCTGACCCTCGCCGCCGACACCGTCGTGGCCGCGGGCCGCAGGATCCTTCCCAAGACCGAAACTGACCCGGAAGCGCGAGCCGCCCTGACGCTCCTCTCCGGACGCCGCCATCGCGTCCATTCTGCTGTCGTCGTGACGGACGCGGAGGGCCGCACCCGGACTCGCCTGTCGACCAGCGTAGTCGTCTTCAAACGGCTCTCCCGCGAGGAGATCGAGGCCTATCTCGCCAGCTCCGAGTGGCGGGGCAAGGCCGGCGGCTATGCCATACAGGGTCGCGCGGAAGCGCTGGTCCGGATGCTGTCCGGCAGCCATTCGGGCGTGATGGGACTTCCGCTGTACGAGACCCGCGCCTTGCTCCGAGCCGCCGGCTATCCCCTTGGCTGAGTGGCTCTACGAGGAAGGGATCGGCGAGAACCGCGCCATCCTCGTCGAGGACGAGGAGATCCTTGTGGCGGCGGTCGAAATTCCCGGCGAGCTTCGCTGCGGCTCGGTGCTGGCCGGCCGTCTCGTCGCAATCCCTGTCAGGGGCCGCCGGGGCATCGTCGACACCGAGCAGGGGCAGGTCATGGTCGAGCCGCTTCCACCGGCGCTCACAGAAGGGCAGAAGGTTCGGGTCGAGATCGTCCGCGAGCCGATCGCGGAGCCCGGAAAGCCCAAGTTCGCCAAAGGTAGAATCAGCGAGTCGGAGGAGAAGGAAGGCCCGACCCTGGCGCAGCGGATCGGCTCGCCGCGCCCGCTTCCGCCGCTCGGCCCCGACCGTTTCTACGAAGCCGGCTGGGACGAGCTGCTCGGCGAGGCCATCGAAGGCGTGATCGATTTCCCGGGCGGCGAGCTCCGAATGAGCCTCACGCCGGCCATGACCCTGTTCGACGTGGACGGCTTCCTGCCCCCGCTCGAGCTTGCAATCGCGGGTGCCGAAGCGGCCGCCGAGGCCATCCGCCGCCACGATATCGGCGGCTCGATCGGAATCGACCTGCCCACCTTGCCGTCGCGCGAGGACCGGCTGCGCGCGGTCGCGGCGCTGGACGCGGTGCTTCCGCAGCCTTTCGAGCGCACCGCGGTCAACGGCTTCGGCTTTCTTCAGGTCATACGCCGGCGCGAGCGGCGCTCATTGCCGGAGTTGGTGCAATGGGATTCCGTCGGTGCCGCAGCCCGCGATCTGCTTCGAAGGGCGGAGCGCGGAACGGGAGCCTGCGAACTCGTCGCCGCGCCCGCGGTGATCGGCCGGCTCCGCGCAAACCCCGGCTGGATCGAAACGCTGGCGAGGCGGGTCGGCGGCGCCGTCGCCTTGCGCGAGGACTCCGCCCTCACCACATGGCGAAGCCATGTCCACGTCAACCCTTCGTAAAAGCGGCAAGGGCTGCCCCCTGTGCGGGCAACCCTGCAGCGCCGAGCACAAGCCGTTCTGCAGCCGCGGCTGCCGCGATCGCGACCTCCTGAACTGGCTGGGCGACTCCTACCGGGTCCCCGGCCCGCCTGCCGTCGAAAACGCCGAAGGCGGGCTGGACAGCGAAGGCTGAGCCCTTCTATAGGCGCTCGTCTTCGGCTCCGCCGGAATGCCCAGGTAGCTCAGTTGGTAGAGCACGTGACTGAAAATCACGGTGTCGGCGGTTCAATTCCGTCCCTGGGCACCATTTCTCCCCGCCTGTTCGTCATCCCGGACCTGGTCCGGGATCCATGAACACCGTCAGTGGATAACCGGAAACCTCCGTGTTCATGGATTTCCGGCTTTCGCCGGAACGACGCGGAGCGGTACGCTACCGCCTTAAGGCGCGATTGCCGCTGCCGCCGGGCGGAGCTAACGGAACCTTCCCCCGCCCTCATTCATCTAATCTCCGTTGCAATTCAGCACCTTCAACGAAGGAAGTCGTACGAGCCAGGCCCATCTCAACGCCGTCGGCACCGCCGTTCCGGCTCACGACGTCCATGACGCCTTCATCCGATGGGCCGAAGCTCGGCTGGAGGAGCCGCGGTCCCGCGCCCTGTTCGTCCGGATGGCGGCCCGCTCCGGGATCGATCACCGCTGGTCCGTCCTTCCTCCGGCGCCTTACGGGAAGTCGCCGGTGGACCCCGGCGGCTTCTACCATGGCAGCCTGCCCACCACGGCCGCTCGAATGGACATCTACGCTCGGGCGGCGCCAAGGCTGGCCCTCGAAGCGATCGACAAGCTCAATGGGAAGGCGGTGCCGGCCGGGATCACCCACCTGGTCGTCGCCAGCTGCACAGGCTTCGTCGCGCCCGGAATCGACCAGATCATCGCCGCCGAGCTCGGCCTCGCGGGGAGCGTCGAGCGCACTTTGGTCGGCTTCATGGGCTGCTATGCGGCGGTTTCCGCGCTCCGGCTTGCGCACCATATCGTCCGATCGGAGCCCGAGGCCCGGGTGCTGGTGGTGACGGTGGAACTCTCCAGCCTCCACCTCCAGTACGAGCAGGATGTCGAACGGCTGCTCGCCGCTTTGGTCTTCGGCGATGGCGCGACCGCGTCGCTGGTCACCGCCGAGGCGAGCGGCTTCGCCCTCTCGCGGCCGTTCGCGGCGACCCTTGCGGATTCGGACGAGCTCATCCGCTGGCGGGTCGGCGATCACGGTTTCGTCATGGATCTTTCCGGCGAAGTGCCGGGCCGGATCGGCGAGGCCCTCCGCGATCGCTCGGTCCGAGAGGCGATGCTCGGCAACGAGGCGCCGCAGGCTTTCGATTCCTGGGCGGTCCATGCCGGCGGGCGCTCGGTGCTCGACTCGGTGGGGCAGGGGCTGGACCTCGCGCCGGAAGCCCTCGCCGATTCTCGCGAAGTGCTGGCCCGCTTCGGCAACATGTCCTCGTCCACCTTGCCCTTCGTGCTCGAGCGAATGCTGGCCAACCCGGAGCGGCGCCGCGGAATCGCCCTCGCCTTCGGCCCCGGCCTCGCCGCGGAGGGATTCCACTTCGAGCGGGCGGCGTGAGGGCCCTCAGCGGGCGAATCCGCGACGAAGAGCAGATGGACGACCCGTCGCTGGACCCGAAAGTCTATGACGAGGTCCTGAAGGGGCTCGGCCGGGTCAACGACTGGACCCTGGCCGCACGGCCCACTCTGGCCTTCCTCGCCCGGGCCACGCGCGGCCGCCGCGGGTTCAGCCTGCTCGACGTCGGCTCCTGCGAAGGGGGCACGCTCCGCGCCATCGCGAAATGGGCCCGGCGACGAGGGCTGGAGGCTCGGCTCACCGGGATCGACCTCAATCCGAGAAGCGAAGCCGTCGCGCGGGGCAAGACGGAGCGGGACATGCCGATCGACTACCGGACCGGCGACTATCGCGACTGCGGCCGGTTCGACTTCGTGATCAGCAGCCTCGTCGCCCATCACATGACGGACGGCCAGCTTCGCGACTTCCTTCGCTGGATGGAGGCGAATTGCGACCGGGGCTGGTTCGTCAACGATCTTCACCGCCACCGCCTCGCCTATTTCGGCTACCCCGTGCTCGCCGCCCTGCTCCGGGTCCACCGCATCGTCCGCGAGGACGGTCGCCTCTCCATCGCCCGGTCGTTCCGCCCCGGGGACTGGCGGTCGATCCTGGCCGAGGCCGGCCTCGCCGAGGGTATCCGGATCCGGCGCTATTTCCCGTTCCGGCTGTGCGTCGAACGGCTGCGCTGATCGTCGGCGGCGGCCCCGCCGGCTCGGCCGCAGCCATCGCCCTGGCCCGGGCCGGGGTCGAGGCCGAGCTGGTCGAGCGGACGGAGGGTCCCCACGACACGGTGTGCGGCGGCTTCCTCGGCTGGGACTCGCTCGCCGCCCTCGATAGGCTCGGGCTTGATCCGGCCGCGCTCGGAGCCCGGCCGATCCGGCGGCTCCGGCTGATCT
>DASVUW010000335.1:0-4182 GCA_036386845.1 Allosphingosinicella sp.
ACCCCTCCACCACCCTTCGGGTGGTCCCCCTCCCCATCCAACGATGGGGAGGCAAATCAGCGCGCCTTCACATAGCTCCCAGGCGCGTCCTCGATGGCCTTCAATTTACCCTTGCCGGGGATCCGCGCGCCCTTCACGGGCACCTTCTTCTCCGCCAGCGCTCCGATCCATTTCGCCCAATCGGGCCACCAGCTGCCCTTGTGCTCCTTCGCCCCGGCGACGAACTCGTCGAGGCTCGAGGGCTTATCGTCGTTGGTCCAATATTGGTATTTCTGGGCCTCGGGCGGGTTCACCACCCCGGCGATGTGGCCGGAGCCGGCAAGCACGAAGCGCATCGGGCCCTGGAAATAATGGGTGATCTTCCAGACGCTCGCCGCCGGCGCGATATGGTCTTCGCGGCCGGCCTGGACGTAGGTGGGGGTCTTCACCTTGTGGATCTCGATCGGGGTGCCGTCGACGACGATGGCGCCGGCCTGGACGAGCTTGTTATCGCGGTAGAAATCCTTGAGATAGGATTGGTGCCACTTGGACGGCAGGTTGGTCGTGTCCGAATTCCAGTGGAGGAGGTCGAACGGGACATATTCCTCGCCCATCAGGTAATTGTTGGTGACGTAGTTCCAGATGAGATCCCGGCCCCTCAGCATGTTGAAGGTGGCGGCCATGTAGCGGCCGTCGAGGAAGCCCTTCTCGGCCGAAATCTGCTCGATCATCTGAAGGGTCTCGTCGGCGACGAGCAGGTTTAGATCCCCCGCTTCCGAGAAATCGACCTGGGCGGTGAAGAAGGTGGCGCTTGCCACCTTGTCCGCCTCGCCGCGGGCTTCGAGCAGTGCCAGCGTGGCGGCGAGGGTGGTGCCGGCGACGCAATAGCCGATGGCGTGGACGCTCTCGACTCCGAGCAGCTCGCGGACCGTGCCGATCGCGTCGACCTGGCCGCGAAGGACGTAATCGTCGAGGGTCGTCTCGACGAGGGTCTCGTCGGCCGACTTCCACGATACCACGAACACGGTCAGCCCCTGCTCGACGGCCCAGCGGATGAAGCTCTTCTTCGGATTGAGATCCAGGATATAGAAGCGGTTGATCCAGGGCGGGAAGATGATGAGCGGGGTCTCGTGCACCTGGTCCGTCGTCGGCGTATACTGGATGAGCTCGTAGAGGGGAGTGCGCTTGACGACCTTTCCGGGGGTGACCGCGATATTGCGGCCGACCTCGAAGGCGTCGGGTGCCGTGTGGGTGAGCTGGCCCTTCGAAATGTCCTGAAGCATGTGCTCGAGGCCCTTCAGAAGGCTCTCGCCCTTGGTCTCCATCGCGCGCTCGAGCACGAGCGGGTTGGTGGCGGCGAAGTTGGAGGGCGCCATTGCGTCGACGAAGTTCTTCGTCACAAAGCGCAGCTTCTCGCGCTGCTTCGGATCGACCCCCTCCAGCGTGTCGACGGAGCCGAGAAGCCGCTCGGAAACGAGCAGGTAGCTCTGGCGGATCATGTCGAAGAGCGGGTTGTCCCGCCATTGCGGGGCGGCGAAGCGTTTGTCCTTGTCCGCTTTCTCGGTGAGTTCGGTGCGCGGGGCCTCGCCGCCGAGCGCGCGCTGCCAGATGGCGAGCCCCTGGGTCCACAGCTCGGTCTGCTGCTGGGCGATCTTAGCGGGATCGGCGAACATGTTCATCCAGGGAAGCTGGGGCGCCTTGGGCTCAGCGGCCTGGGCCTCGCCCATCGCCTTGGCGACATGCTCGAGCATCATCTGCTGGGCGCGCCCCATCACCCAGGTCCATTGCTGCATCTCCTCGAGGGTCGGCAACGCCGGGGCCTCGGGGGCCTTGGTATCCTGATCGGCCATGATCGTCTCCTGTCGCGGGCTATCTAGGAAATGCGCGGGGCCGGCGAAAGGTTCGGCGGGTTCGTTATCCCCGCTTTCGCCGGAATGACCGAATCCGGCATGATCGAGGGAGGCTCCCCTTCGCGCTCATTCTCCTGTAGGCTCCCGATTCGGCGCTGCCGACCGGCAACGAAAAGGGAGTGGGATTATGGGTGCGATTCGGATTGTCACGATCGCCGCCTTGGCGATGGGCCTGGGCGCGCTGGGGACGGCGCCCGCCGTCGCCGATGATGGCGCGAATAAGCCCAGATCGGCCAAGGACGAGCGCAGCCGCAGGGTATGCAAGAATGTGGTGCGGGTCGGAACTCGCCTGACCACCCGGATCTGCCGCACGCAGGCGGAATGGGCCAGGGGCATGGACAAAGCGCAGGACGGCCATCTGCAGTCGATGTTGAAAGACCATACGACCTATGGCAAGCCGGGCGACTGATCGGTCGACCGGCAGCCGCAGCCGCGCTCGTCAGTTGGCGGACGCCAAGACGTTGGTGACCCCTCGATAGAGCGCGGTTGAGACCAGCGCGCGCAACGACTGCAGCTCGACCGTCAGCTCCTCGCCCGGGCTCGTGCAAGGCTCCACATAGGGCGCCAGCCCCCGCGCCGCCTGCTCTTCGGCCTCGCTCCCGGGCTCGCTGAGGGCGAGCGCCCGGGCGGCCGCCGGATTCCGGGCCGCGACGCAGAGAGCGAAATCCTCCGAGACGTTGAGCGGCTTCAGACTCGACAGCGTCTGCGCCAGCCGGGCGGGGTTCGCCCTTTCGATGTCGGCCCGCAGAAAATGTTCGGCGAGGCTGCCGACCATGCCCGACGTCCGTACCGTCACTTCGACCTCCTCATACCCTCGAACGCAGGAATCCTTCCCGCTGAGCGCCTGAGCGGCGAGGCGCGCCTGGTCGTCGCTGAGATAGGGCTGAGCGAGCGTGTTGCGCGCCCAGCGAGGACGAGCCCTGGCCAGGCACGCCGACAGCGTCTTCAACGTCTTCCTTTCGGCCGCGGAATCGGGGCTTTCCTGGATCGGCACCGGCGCCGCCGGCGGTTGCCCGAGGGCGGGTGAAGCGCAAACGGCGAGCAAGGTCGCGAGATAAAGCTTGGCCATAAGACAGTCCTCCTGCTTCGATTCCCGGTGCATGATGCGCGTTTCCGCGGCGAAACGATAGAGCCGATGCTATTGGGGCTCGCTCTTGGGCGGCGGCGCTGTGGATTCGGCTTCGCCCGCCCGGGGGGCGTCGGCATCCGGCTTGAAGACGGAGCGTTCGGAGAGCCAGGCGGCCGCCTGGTCGGAGAACATTCCGGCGAGGAGGCCGATGCCGCCATAGGCGATCAGGTTGTGAGACCCTCCCGAGCCGTCCGAGCCGGCGAGGACGGACACCCCGCTGAACATCAGGACGAACACCCCGAGCGCGATCAGCCCGCCGAGCAGGATCCGGCCGAAATAGGATTGGGTCCGGGTGAACTTGTAGGGATTGTCGGGGTAGACGAACAGGATGAGGGTGATGAGGAGCGCTCCGAACAGGCCGGAAACCGAGGCGAGGATGATCCCGGTCAGCGAGGGCGGGACGTAGACGAGCTGCGAGGCGAGCGGCCAGCGGCTGTCCTCGAACACCTTGAGGACGGCGATGATGTCACCCGATCGGGCCGCGGCCTCCATCTGCTTGTCGATGCTGCTCCGTTCCGAGTGAAGGAGATCGAGCCGATCCTGGATGTCGTCTGCCCGGCGCTTCAGGCCTGCGACGTCGTCGAGCGCCTTCTGGACCCTGCGCTGGCCGCTGAGAATTTCGGAGTCCATCGCTGCGGCGCCCCGCAGGCCCACGGCGCAATGGTGGACCGTGGCGGCGGCCGAGACCAGATCGGCGGGAGTGGGCGCGGCCGCTTCCGACGCCGGAGCCGCGCAGCCCGCGGCGGCGAGGCGCTGCAGATCCTGCGCGAGATCGCCGGCCTGGGACTTGAGAACCAGATTGGCGGACTGGGCCCGGTCGTTGGCGGCTCGAAGCTGTGCTGTCGCCTCGCCGATCGCCCGGCTGTTCGCTCCGACGACGTGCCTGAGATTCTCCTTGCCGAAATAATAGCGCACCGCGACGCTATACTCGTACCCCACCGCCTCCTTGGCCAAAGCGTCGTGGACCTTTTGCTGGGCGGTCGCGACGAGCAGTACGACGATGAAGACGTAGGTGACGAGGACCGCGATCAGGGTCCGTGCGGTCCAGTGCGCCAGCGTCTTCATCATCTTGAGATGGTCCGCAGGATCCCCCGCTGCTGTGGCCATTCGACTTCTCCCCCCGGAGTGAGGCCATAACCCTAAATCGCTTACGAACGATTGTCG
>DASVUW010000336.1:0-6446 GCA_036386845.1 Allosphingosinicella sp.
ACTTCACGCTCTGGTTGCACGAGACGCAGGGGATGGGCGTTCGCCCCCGCGCATATTCGTCGGCGAAGCGCTCGATCACGGAGTCGCGGAAGCGGGTCTCGTAGTCGAAGACGTAATGGCCGATCCCGAGCCGCTCGGCGACGGTCCGGGCGTCGTAGATGTCGCGACCGGCGCAGCAGGTCTTCGATCGGCCGACCGCCTCGCCATGGTCGTAGAGCTGGAGGGTGATCCCGATCACCTCCGCCCCGGTGCGCGCCGCGAGGGCGGCGACGACCGAGCTGTCGACCCCGCCGGACATGGCGACGACGATCCGGGCCTTCGAGGCGGGCCGGTCGAGCTGGAAATCGGCGAGCATGATGGGCGCTACATAGGGGGGACGAGGGGCAAAGCCCAGCTTGAGGGCATTTCGTCATGCCGGGCCCATTAACCCGGGTAAAGCCTTGCCTAAGGCCGCCTTAACCGCGTCTTAGACCCTGCGCGCTAGAAGGTCCGCATGGATTTGAGCTTCTTCCGACGCGCCGAGCAAAGGTTTGCGAGCCGGGCGCCCGCAGGCCTCGATTTCGGGATTCTGGTGGCGACCTTGCGCGCCCAGCGCGACTCGATGCCGGCGGCCTCCGCCCGGGTGCCGGAGCCGGCGGCTTCGTGTCCGGATCCGATCGCCGAGATACTGCTCGCCGGGCCAGCATGGCGCGAGGCGGTGTCGGCCCAGCGGGGCTGCTTCAACCCGGCCTTCGCCCGGCATGGCGCCTTCAACTGAATATGACCGCCGCGTTTACCTTGGGGTTTCAGCCTTCCTTCAAAGCCGGCCGCTAAGGCCGGGTGACGGGAGGCAGGAGATAAAATGTCCGTGAACGTCCTTGAATATGACTCGATCGAGACCCGGGCGCCGCAGCGCCCGGCGCAGGTCGTCGGCCCGTTGGGGGAGCCGCTGACCCTCGATTCGCTGCCGCCGCCTTCGACCACCCGCTGGGTGGTGCGCCGAAAGGCCGAAGTGGTCGCCGCGGTCAATGGCGGGCTGCTCAGCGTCGACGAGGCCTGCGCGCGCTACAGCCTCACGCTGGAGGAATTCGCCTCCTGGCAGCGAGCGGTCGACCGTTCGGGAATGCCCGGCCTGAGGGTGACCCGGATCCAGCATTACAAGAGCCTCTACGAGCGCCAGCAGAAATTCTAGCCGCTCATCCTCCCTGCCGCGAAGCGGTGGGGAGGGGGACCACCCGAAGGGTGGTGGAGGGGTTGGTTGGCGCAGGCTACTTCCGTCTTGCGCCTGATCCTTTGATTCCGAGCCAATTACCCCTCCACCAGGCTTCGCCTGGTCCCCCTCCCCATGCTGAGCATGGGGAGGACGAGCTAATGGAAATCCCTCGTCTTGACCTTGATCACCTCCCTCGCCTTCGCCTTGCGCGGGTCGGGGGGGACGCCCTTGCCGCCGTCCGCCGGGGCGTAGCGGTGGGGGAAGTCCATTGCGCCGACCTGATGCAGTAAGGGCGTCAAATCCTCGAGCCGGTCGGCGACCACGTGGATGACCTCGCCTTCCTTCTGCATCTGCCCCTTCACGGCGATCATCGCCGCCGACATCACGATCCGGCGCTGTTCCTCGAACTTGCGCTGCCACAGGATGATGTTGGCGATTCCCGTCTCGTCCTCCAGCGTGATGAAGGTGACGTTACCCTTGCCGGGGCGCTGGCGGATGAGAACGAGGCCGGCCACTTCGACGCGGGACCCGTCCTTCAGGCGGGCGAGGCCGGCGCAGGTCGTCACCTTCGGGCCGAGCGCCTCGCGAAGGAAGGCGAGCGGGTGGGCGCGGAGCGAGAGCTGGACGGTGCGATAATCCTCGACGACCTCGCGGCCGCCGGTGAGCGGGGTCAGGGCCACTTCCGGCTCCTGCCCGAGCGCATCGGCGGCGGCGAAAAGGGGCAAGGGCGCCTCGCCGAGCCCGCGCACCCGCCACAGGGCCTGGCGGCGGTCGAGCCCCAATGAGGCGAAGGCGTCGGCATCGGCGAGCTTCTCGAGCGCCGCGACGGGGACTCCGGAGCGGCGCCAGACGTCCTCGATCGAGGCGAAGGGCGCTTCGGCGCGGGCGGCGAGGATCCGGGCGGCGTGGAGGTTGGAGAGGCCGCGCACCATGCGCAGGCCGAGACGGAGGGGAATCATATCCTCCCCGGGACGGGGAGGGGGACCGCCGCCGTCAGGCGGTGGTGGAGGGGGCTCCGCACGTGGCACAGCCCCCCCTCCACCAGCCTTCGGCTGGTCCCCCTCCCCGTCCCGGGGAGGATTTTCCATCCTCGTGTCCCATCTACTCCGGTTGATGCAGACCGGCCTCACCTCCACGCCATGCTCCTGGGCATCCCTCACGAGCTGGGCGGGCTGGTAGAAGCCCATCGGCTGGGCGTTGAGGATGGCGGCGCAGAAGACGTCGGGATGGTGGCATTTCATCCAGCTCGACGCGTAGGCGATCTTGGCGAAGCTCGCCGCGTGGCTCTCCGGGAAGCCGTAGCTTCCGAAGCCCTCGATCTGCCGGAAGGTGCGCTCGGCGAAGTCGCGGGTGTAGCCGCGCGCCACCATGCCTTCGATCATCTGGTCCTCGAACCGGCTGACGCCTCCGGTCGACTTGAAGGTCGCCATTCCGCGGCGGAGGCGGTCGGCGTCCGAAGGCGAGAAGCCGGCGCCGACGATTGCGACGTTCATCGCCTGCTCCTGGAAGAGCGGCACGCCGAGGGTCTTGCCGAGCACGGCCTTCAGCTCCGGCGAAGGGAATTCGACCTTTTCCTTGCCTTCTCGGCGGCGCAGATAGGGATGGACCATGTCGCCCTGGATCGGGCCGGGGCGGACGATCGCGACCTGGATGACGATGTCGTAGAATTCCTTCGGCTTCATCCGCGGAAGCATCGACATCTGGGCCCGGCTCTCGATCTGGAAGGTGCCGATCGTGTCCGCCTTCTGGATCATCGCGAAGACCTTGGGATCGTCCTCCTGGAGGACGTCCGACCACAGGTTCATGTCGAGGCCCTTGTGCGCCCTCAGGAGGTCGAAGGCGCGGCGCATGCAGCCGAGCATGCCGAGGCCGAGCACGTCGAGCTTCATGATCTTCAATTCTTCGAGATCGTCCTTCTCCCATTCGATCACCCGCCTATCGACCATCGCCGCCGGCTCGATGGGGACGAGATCGTCCAATCGGTCGCGGGTCAGGACGAAGCCGCCGGGATGCTGGCTAAGATGGCGCGGGGTGCCGATCAGCTGGCGGGTTAGCTCCAGGGTGAGGGCAAGGCGCGGATCGTGGCGATCGAGGCCCAGCTCATCGACGTGGCGCTCGGGCACTCCGGCCTCGGACCAGCCCCAGACCTGGCCCGAGAGCATGGCGGTCAGGTCCTCGGGCAGGCCGAGCGCCTTGCCGACCTCGCGGACCGCGCCCCGGGTGCGGAAGCGGCTGACCACCGCGGTCAAAGCGGCGTTGCTGTGGCCGTAATGGTCGTAGATCCACTGGATCACTTCCTCGCGGCGCTCATGCTCGAAATCGACGTCGATGTCGGGCGGCTCATTGCGGCTCTCGGAGATGAACCGCTCGAAGAGGAGGGTGTGCTTGACCGGATCGATCGAGGTGATCCCCAGCACGAAGCAGATCATCGAATTGGCCGCCGACCCCCGGCCCTGGCAGAGTATCTCCTGGCTCCGGGCGAACTGGACGACCGAGTTCACGGTCAGGAAATAGGGCGCATATTGGAGCTTCTCGACGAGCTTCAGCTCCTTCTCGAGCAGGTCGACATGGCTCTTCGGGGGCCCTTCCGGGAATTTGGAGTCGAGCGCGGCCCGGGTCAGCCGCTCGAGCGCCTCCTGCGGGGTCCGGCCCGACATCACGATCTCGTCGGGATATTGGTAGCTCAGCTCGCGAAGCGAGAAGGTGCAGCGAGTGGCGATGTCGGCGGTCGCCCGGACCGCATCGGGATGGTCGCGGAAGCGCCGCTCCATCTCCTCCGGGGACTTCAGATGGCGGTCGGCATAGCGCTCCCGGCGGAAGCCCAAATCGTCGATCGTGCATTTGTTGCGGATCGCGGTGACGACGTCCTGGAGCATTCTCTTGTCGGGCGAATCGTAGAGGATGTCGCCGGTGGCCAGGGGCCGGACTGAGTGGCTTTTCGCCATGGAATCGAGGGCGTGGAGCCGGGCCGAATCCCCGGGCCTGCGGCGATGGGTGAGGGCGAGATGGGCCCGGTCGCCGAAGATGTCCCGCATCTGGGCGAGCGCGGCCCCGGCCGCTTCGTCGGCTTCGCCGGGCACGAGGGCCGCGACCAGGCCGCCATTCCAGGCGGCGACATCCTCCCAGTGGAGGAAGCATTGGCCTTTTTCGCCCTTGTCGCGGTCAGCCCGGCCCTTGCCGGCGGTGAGGAGACGGGTGAGGCGCGACCAGCCGGCCCGGTCCTCGGGCCAGACCAGGAGGCCGGTCCCGTCCATCAGGTCGAGGCGGCAGCCGGGGATGAGCCGCACCCCGGTCTCGTCCGCGGCCCGAAGCGCCTTGACGAGGCCGCCGACGGTGTTGCGGTCGACGATCCCGAGCGCCGGATAGCCGAGCAAGGCGGCGGCCGAGAACATCTGCTCGGCGCTGGAGACCCCGCGAAGGAAGGAGAAATGGGTGACGGCCTGGAGCTCGACGTACATGGCCTAGCTCCTCCCCGGAACGGGGAGGGGGACCGCCGGCGAAGCCGGTGGTGGAGGGGGCCCGGCGCTGGAGTGGCGGAGACGCGGGCCCCCTCCACCAGCCTTCGGCTGGTCCCCCTCCCCGTCCCGGGGAGGAGCAATCCTCATCCGAACACCCCGTGCAGGAACCAGCTGAGGTCTCCCGTGCGCTGGTCGACGCCGTCGCCCCTCCGGTAGAGCCAGAAGCGCGCGCCTTCTTCGTCCTCGACCTGGAAATAGTCGCGCACCCCTTCCGCTTCGCGCACACTTTTCCACCATTCGCCGTGGATCCGCTCGGGGCCGTCCGCCCGGGCGACCCGGTAGGCGCGGCCGCGCCAGGTGAATCGCCGGGGCGGAAGATCGGGGAGAAGTGCGACGACATTCTCGACCCGCTCGGGCGGCGACAGGAGCCGGACCGGGCGAGGCCATTGAGGCCAGGGGAGGGCCGAGTCGAGCGGGCCGGTCCGGGCGACGCTCCGCTCCGGCACGTCGCTCTCCACCGCGGTGGCGCGGTAGAGACGGCTCGGGCCGAGCCGGCCGGCGAGGCGGTCGACCAGCATTGCGAGATCGGATTCGGGCCTGTCGCCGGACAGTTGCTCGGGGGCAAGCGGCTCGACCCGGCCGGCTACGAGGTGCATCGAATCGAGTCCGAAGCCAGGCTCGATCTTCTCGATCTTCATTCCGAGCAGGCGAAGGAGGTGGGCTCCGTCGCGGGTCGCGCGGGCGGTGCCGATGGCGATCCGCTCCACTTTCCCGTCGACGCGGTCGCAGAGCAAGGCGAGGGTGCGCGCCGCAAGCCCCTGCTTCTGCAAGGTCGCGATCAGGCCGGACATGAGGTGGCCGAGCGCCTGCGCGATCGCCTCGGCGGTGGCGATCGGCTCGGCGAAGCGAAGGAGCGCGGACGGCGGCTCCTCGGGCACCACCGGCTCGATCGGCTCGCCGGAGCGGCCGATCGCCTGATCGAGGCGGGCGAGCAGGGTCTTGCCGAAGCGGCGCTGGAGCGGACCGCGCGGCAGGGGGAGAAGATCGCCGATCGTCTCGAGGCCGAGCCGGCGGGCGGCGGCGAGGACGGGCTCCTCGACCCGGAGCGCGGCGAGCGGGAGTGGGGCGAGGGCGTCGGGCTCGCCATTGACGGGGCAGATCGCGCCCGGGCCGAAGCGGGCGAGGGCGTGCGCCGCGCCGGGGGTCCCGGCGACGGCGATCCGGGCGGCGAAGCCCGCTCGGGCGCAGAAGCGGACGATCCGCCGGCACATCCTTTCCTCGCCGCCGAACAGATGGGCCACTCCGGTGAGGTCGAGGAGCAGGCCGTCGTGGGGCGAGACCGCGGCCCGGGGGGTCCAACGGCGGGCGGCGAAGAAAGCGAGGCGGTGGAGGACATCGGCGTCGGCGGCCGGATCGTCCTCGCGGATGTCGAGGCCGGGGACGAGGGCCCGGGCCTGTGACACGGCCATTCCGGGATGGAGGCCGAGGGCTCGCGCTTCCGGCGAGGCGGCGGAGACGATGAGGCGGTTGCCGGTGCGGCGGGAGAGAAGGAGTGGGATTTGCCTCCCAATCGCAGATGGGGAGGGGGACCCCGCGTAGCGGGGTGGAGGGGTATAAGGCGAGGCGTGGGAGGTTCGCGCGCGATCCTCTGATTCTCCGGCAGTTACCCCTCCACCATGCTTCGCATGGTCCCCCTCCCCACCGCTTCGCGATGGGGAGGCAGATTGTGCCCAGCGGGCGCCGGGGCGCCAGTGGGAGTCGTTGGGGCAGGAGCAGGGTTCGCGCCTTAATTCCTC
>DASVUW010000337.1:0-7262 GCA_036386845.1 Allosphingosinicella sp.
TCTGGCTCGCCGTCGGCTCCGCCTTCCTTGCCTTCGCCATCGCCCGCTATCGCTTCGCGGAGCCCGGCCTTTCGAAGAAAAAGAAGAAGGCCGAGGCCGTGCAAGCGCCGTTCGTCCCCTCTTCCGAGCCGGGCGCTCGGCTTCCCGATACCGGCGGCTCCGCCGCCTGGGCCCAGCTCACGGCCCGCACCCGCTTCGAGATGAAGCAGGTGTTCAAGAGCCCGGCCTTCGTCGTTCTCGTCGCTCTGGGGGTGATCAACACGTTCGCCAACCTGTGGTTCAGCGGCGAGATGTTCGGAACGCCCACCCTGCCGGTGACCCGTGCGGTGATCCCCATCCTGGCCGGCTCCTTCACCCTCTTCCCGCTGATCATCGCCGTTTATTATTCGGGCGAGCTGGTCTGGCGCGAGCGCGACCGGCGGATGCACGAGATCATCGACGCGACGCCCTTGCCCAACTGGGCCTATGTCGTCCCCAAGACCATGGCCGTCGCCCTCGTCCTGCTGGTCACCTTGCTGTTCGGAGTGGTCGCAGCGATCCTCGTCCAGCTCGTCAAGGGTTATACGGACATCGAGCTGGGCAAATACCTCCTGTGGTACGTGCTTCCGCAGAGCGTGGGGCTATTGCTGATCGCGGTGCTCGCGGTGTTCGTCCAGTCGCTGAGCCCGAACAAATATGTCGGCTGGGCGGTGATGGTGGTCTACATCGTCACGACCATCGTGCTCACCTCGATGGGCTTCGAGCACAATCTCTACCAATATGCCTCGGTGCCCGAAGTGCCCCTGTCGGACATGAACGGCTCAGGCGGCTTCGAGGCCGGCGCCTGGTGGTTCCGGCTCTACTGGGCCGCGTTCGCAGTCATCCTCCTGGTGCTGTCGCACCTGCTCTGGCGGCGGGGCACCGAGACGAGGCTGAAACCGAGGCTCCGGCGAATGCCGCGGCGCCTCGCCGGCGGACCCGGAATCATCGCGGGCGCCGCGTTCGCGGTCTTCGCGGCGACCGGCGCCTATGCCTGGTACAATACCAACGTCCTCAACGTCTATCGGACGAGCAGCGCCGCCGACGAGTTCTCGGCGGAATATGAGAAGAGGTTCCTCAAATATGCGGCCCTCGATCACCCTACGGTCTCCAAGGCCGTCCTGAACGTCGCGCTTTACCCAAGCGAGACCAGGGCGGTGGTGAACGGCAGCTACGTCATCTCCAACCTCACCCAGGCCCCCATCCGGGACGTCCATGTGCGGATGCCGATCCGGGACATCGAGCTTCTCGGCCTGAGCTTCCCCGGCGCCACGCTGAAGTTCGAGGACATGGAATTTGGCTACCGCATCTATGAGCTGGACTCCCCGATGCGGCCCGGCGAGACCCGAACCCTCAGCTTCCAGACTCGCCGCTGGCAGAGGGGCTTCCGAAACTCCGGAGGCGACACGAGGCTGGTCCGCAACGGCACCTTCCTCAACAATATGGAGATCGCCCCCTATATCGGAATGAACCGGATGGGGCTTCTCCAGGAGCGCTCGAAGCGCCGCAAATACGGGCTCCCCGCCGAGCAGCGGCCGCCCAGGCTCGAGGATTTGTCGGCGACGAGGCACAGCTATTTCGGAGACGGCTGGTCGATCGCGGACATCACCGTCTCGACCGAGGCCGACCAGACCCCGATCGCGCCCGGCAAGAAGGTTTCGGACATTGTCAGCGGCGGACGGCGGACGGCGCGATTCGTCTCCGACGCGCCGATCCTCACCTTCTTCTCGATCCAGTCGGCGCGCTATGCCGAGAAGCACCGCACCCACAAGGGCGTGGATCTCGCGGTCTACTACCATCCCGCCCACGCCTGGAACGTGGACCGGATGCTGGACGCGCTGGCCGGAGCGATGGACTATTACCAGTCCGCCTTCGGCCCCTACCAGTTCGACCAGGCCCGGATCATCGAATTTCCGGGCTACGCGACCTTCGCCCAGGCCTTCGCCAACACCATGCCCTATTCGGAGGCGATCGGTTTCGTCGCCGACAATTCGAACCCGGAGAAGATCGACTATGTGACCTATGTCACGGCTCATGAGCTCGGCCACCAATATTGGGCGCACCAGATCATCGGCGCGGACATGCAGGGCGGCACCATGCTGTCGGAGACCCTCGCCCAATATTCGGCCCTGATGGTGATGAAGCGCCTTTACGGCGAGGACAAGATCCGCCGTTTCCTCAAATATGAGCTGGACGGCTATCTTCGAAACCGAGGCGGCGAGCTGGTCGAGGAGCAGCCGCTGATGCGGGTCGAGAACCAGCAATATATCCACTACAACAAGGGGTCGCTGGTCATGTACCTGCTCCAGGACCGGCTCGGCGAGGCGGCGGTCAACCGCGCCATCCGGTCCGTCCTCGATAAGTACAGGTTCAAGGGCGCGCCCTATCCGCGCTCGATCGAGCTCGTCGACGCCTTCCGCCGCGAGGCTAAATCGCCCGAGGACCAGGCGCTGATCACCGACCTGTTCGAGCGGATCACCCTCTACGACCTCAAGGTCGGCGAGGCGAAGGCGACGAAGCGGGCTGACGGGAAATGGGACGTCGTCGTGCCCGTAGAGGCGAAGAAATCCTATGCCGACGGGCAGGGCAACGAGAAGCCCGCCGCCTTCGCCGACCGGATCGCGATCGGCCTGTTCACGGCCGAGCCGGGCCGGGGCGCCTTCGACGGGAGGAACGTTCTGACGATGCAGCGCCAGCCGGTCAGGAGCGGCAAGCAGGTCTTCCGCTTCGTGACGGACAGGAAGCCGAGCCACGCGGGCATCGACCCGTACAATTTCTACATCGACCGGAATTCGGACGATAATGTGGGGACGGTGACTTGATTGCCTCCCCATCGAAGATGGGGAGGGGGACCAGGCGAAGCCTGGTGGAGGCGTAAAAGGCGAGGCCTGAGAGATTCCGCGGGAGAACCGCTGGTGCCGACGCCAGCTACCCCTCCACCACCCTTCGGGTGGTCCCCCTCCCCACCGCTTTGCGGTGGGGAGGCAAGATCAGCCGACCGTCTGCTCGATCGCTCCGAAAATCGGATGCCCGGATTCATCGTCCATCCAGATTCGCACGGTGTCGCCGCGCTTCAGGAACTCGGTCTTCGGCTTGCCCTCGAGGATCGTCTCCACGGT
Organism: Allosphingosinicella sp.; assembly: GCA_036386845.1. GTDB lineage: Bacteria > Pseudomonadota > Alphaproteobacteria > Sphingomonadales > Sphingomonadaceae > Allosphingosinicella. The sequence goes on from DASVUW010000337.1 coordinate 3,138, forward strand.
TCGCACTTCCGCGATGCAGCTATAGCCAAGGCCGCCCTGCTCGATCGGCTTGCCGGGGCCGCCGTCCGAATCGCGGTTGGAGACCGTGCCCGAGCCGATGATCGAGCCGGCGCCGATGTTCCGCGTCTTGGCGAGGTGGGCGATCAGGGTCCCGAAGTCGAAGGTCATGTCCACCCCGGCATCGGCCCGGCCGAAGGGCTTGCCGTTGAGGTTGACCTTGAGGGCGCCGCGGAGCTTGCCGTCCCTGAAGCGGTCGCCGAGCGCCTCGGGCGTGACGAAGACCGGCGACAGGGCCGAAGCGGGCTTGGACTGGAGGAAGCCGAAGCCCTTGCCGAGCTCGCCGGGGATTAGGTTGCGCAAGGAGACGTCGTTGACGAGGCCGACGAGCAGGATGTGGGCGAGAGCGTCCTCGGGCGTGATGCCCTGGGGAACGTCGTCGGTCACCACCACCACCTCCGCTTCGCAGTCGCAGCCCCAGGCTTCGTCGGCGAGCGGGATGGCCGAGCGCGGAGGAAGCATCTCGTCGGAACCCCCCTGGTACATGAGGGGGTCGGTCCAGAAGCTGGCCGGCATCTCCGCCGCACGCGCCTGCCGAACCAGGGCGACGTGGTTCACATAGGCGGAGCCGTCGGCCCATTGATAGGCGCGCGGCAGAGGCGCCAGAGCCTCGCGCTCGTGGAAGCGGTCGCGGGGGATGACGACATGCTCCAGGTCCATTGCGAGCAGCTCGAGCTGGGGGGCGAGCCGGTCCCAATCGTCTAGCGCGGCCTGGAGAGTGGGGGCGATATGGGTCGCGTCCGCGCACCAGGCGAGGTCGTTGCTGACCACCACCAGCCGCCCGTCGCGGCCGCCTTTCAGGGAACCCAGTTTCATTCCACCTCCTTGCTCCTCCCCGGAACGGGGAGGGGGACCGCCGCCGTCTGGCGGTGGTGGAGGGGGCCCGACGCGGTCGCGGCGGAGACGCGGGCCCCCTCCACCGCACTTCGTGCGGTCCCCCTCCCCGTTCCGGGGAGGAATGGCAACTGGCATTTGCGCAGCGCCTTGGCTAGTGGGCTGGCAACCCACGAAATCCCCGGTCCAAGGACTCCTCATGCGTAACATCGATCATTTCATCGGCGGCGCGGCGCTCGCGTCTGGCGAGCGGCAGGGCGACGTGTTCGACCCTAACAATGGCGGAGTTCAGGCCAAGGTCCGCCTCGGCACCGCAGCGGACCTCGAGACCGCGGTCGCGGCCGCCCGCGAGGCCTTCCCGGCCTGGGCGGCGACCAACCCGCAGCGCCGCGCCCGGGTCATGTTCAACTTCAAGGCGCTGGTCGAGGAGAATATGGAGGAGCTCGCGCTCCTCCTCTCGTCCGAGCACGGCAAGGTGATCGCCGACGCCAAGGGCGACATCCAGCGCGGGCTCGAGGTGATCGAGTTCGCCTGCGGGATCCCCCACGCGTTGAAGGGCGAATATACCCAGGGCGCCGGGCCGGGAATCGACGTCTATTCGATGCGCCAGCCGCTCGGGCTCGTGTGCGGGATCACGCCGTTCAACTTCCCGGCGATGATCCCGATGTGGATGTTCGGAGTCGCCATCGCCTGCGGCAACGCCTTCATCCTCAAGCCCTCGGAGCGCGACCCGTCGGTGCCCGTGCGCCTCGCCGAGCTGATGAAGGCGGCGGGCTTGCCCGACGGGATCCTCCAGGTCGTCCACGGCGACAAGGAGATGGTCGACGCGATCCTCGACCATGAGGACGTGAAGGCGATCAGCTTCGTCGGATCGTCCGACATCGCCCAGTATATCTACAGCCGCGGTACCGCGAACGGAAAGCGCGTCCAGGCCTTCGGCGGCGCCAAGAACCACGGCATCGTCATGCCCGACGCCGATCTCGACATGGTCGTGAACGACCTGGCGGGCGCTGCCTTCGGCTCGGCCGGCGAGCGCTGCATGGCGCTGCCTGTGGTCGTTCCGGTCGGCGAGAAGACCGCCGCGAACCTCCGCGAGAAGCTCATTCCGGCGATCGAGGGCCTTCGAGTCGGGGTCTCCACCGATTCCGAGGCCCATTACGGCCCGGTGGTCAACGCCGCGCACCGCCAGCGCATCGAGAATTACATCCAGATGTGCGCCGACGAAGGCGGCGAGCTGGTCGTCGACGGCCGAGGCTTCAGGCTCCAGGGCCACGAGGAAGGCTTCTTCATCGGCCCCACCTTCTTCGATCATGTGAAGCCGAGCTTCCAGAGCTACCGGGAGGAGATTTTCGGCCCCGTCCTTCAGATGGTCCGCGCCGACAGCTTCGAGGAGGCCGTCCGCCTCCCTTCCGAGCACCAGTACGGCAACGGGGTCGCCATCTTCACCCGCAACGGCCACGCGGCGCGCGAGTTCGCGGCGCGGGTCAACGTCGGCATGGTCGGGATCAACGTCCCGATCCCGGTCCCGGTCGCCTACCACACGTTCGGCGGCTGGAAGCGCTCTGGCTTCGGCGACATCAACCAGCACGGAATGGAAGGCGTCCGCTTCTGGACGAAGACCAAGACGGTGACCCAGCGCTGGCCGGACGGGAGCGTCACGGGCGAGAATGCGTTCGTGATCCCGACGATGGGGTAAACGAAAACCGTATGAAGAGTGTTCTCTCTTGTACGAAAATACCGATTGGCTAAATTCGGGAGAGTGACCGCGCAATTCGCCTTCGACACACTCGCCTTCGTGAAGCGGCTTTCGGCAGCCGGGATGGAAGCTCGCCAGGCGGAAGCGCTGGCAGAGGCGCTGACGGCCCGCGCCTTCGGGGAGCTGGCGACGAAGGACGACCTCAAAGATCTCGAACTCCGACTGACGATTCGAATGGGTGCGCTTGCGGCGGCGACCGTCGCCATCCTCGGGGCGCTGATCACTTTTTCCTGACCTGGTGATCCGTCATCCCAACGAAGGTCGGAATCAATGGAACCCCGTCGTGCGAATTTTCCGCGATCCGTGTTCATGGATCCCGGAAGTCCGGGATGACGGTTCTTGCGGCCTCCGCTAGGTTCCGCACATGATCCGACTCCTCCTTGCCCTCCTGCTCCTCGCCTTTGCCACCAGCGCTCCGGCGGCCCCGAAGCCCGAGCCCAAGCGGATCGCGCTCAGCTTCGACGACGTTCCTCGCCAGGCGGGCGCCTTTCTCACTCCTGACCAGCGGACCCAGGGCATCCTCTCGGGCCTCACCGCAGCGGGGATCGAGCAGGCCGTCTTCTTCGTCACGACCGGCAATCTCGACAAGCCCGAGGGCAAGGGCGGCGCGGAGCGGATCATGATGTATTCGGGCGCCGGCCACCTCATCGCCAACCACAGCCACGGCCACCGGCGGCTCTCGCAAGTCTCCGCCCAGGAATATCTCGAGGATGTCGACCGCGCCGCCGCCTGGCTCCGCAACCGCCCCGGCAGCCGCCCCTGGTTCCGCTACCCCTTCCTCGACGAAGGGCGCGCCGACAAGGTGAAGCGCGACGCCGTCCGGGCCGGGCTGGCCAGGCGCGGCCTCATGAACGGCTACGTCACCGTCGACGGCGCCGACTGGAACATGGAGGCGCTCACCGTTGCTGCACGCGAGGCCGGCAAGGACATGGACATGAAGGCGCTGCGTCAGCTCTATGTCGAGACGATGGTGGGGGCGGCCAATTTCTACGACGGCCTCGCCCGCCGCATCCTCGGCCGGTCGCCCGCGCACATGTTCCTCCTGCACGAGACGGACCTCGCGGCGCTGTTCCTCCCCGCCCTGGTCGAGGGGCTCCGAAAGGACGGATGGGAGATCATCACGGCCGACGAGGCCTACGCCGATCCCATCGCCCGCGTCCGCCCGGACACGCCCTCCGCCCAGGGGACGCTGACCGAGGCGATGGCCTGGCAGAAAGGCCTGCCCGCGCCCCGCTGGTACGAGCGGGAGAATGTGAAGGTCGCCAACGCCCTGTTCGCCGAGCGCGTTCTCAAGGAATCGCCCGCGCCCTGATTGCGATTCCCGCCCCACGCGCTAGAGCGCGGGCATGAGCCAGTTCGACCTTACCGACGAGCAGCGCCAGATTCAGGAGATGGCGCGCCAGTTCACCGCCGACGCGATCACGCCCCATGCCGGGGAGTGGGACGAGAAGCATATCTTCCCGCGCGACACGATCCGC
>DASVUW010000338.1:0-9094 GCA_036386845.1 Allosphingosinicella sp.
AATCCGAACCTGGAGCCGCTTGATGCGCCCTCTGCGTTGCTGGTCGGGCTGACCGCGCAAGGGCTGGTCCGTTTCGACGCCGCCGGGCAAGTCGAGCCCGCCCTCGCGCAAAGCTGGATCGTCTCCGACGACGGCCTGCGCTATACTTTCCGGCTCGGCGAGGCCAACTGGGGCGGTCGCCGGATCACTGCGGAGCAGGTGGTCGCGAGGCTCCGGGCTGCAACCGCGCCGGCCAGCCGCAACCCTTTGAAGCCAGTGCTTGGCGCCGTCGACGAGTTCGTGGCGATGACCGACGACGTGCTTGAGATCAGCCTCAAGACGCCGCGGCCCAATTTCCTGCAATTGCTGGCCCAGCCCGAAATGGCGATCGTTCGGGCCGGCGAGGGCTCGGGCCCGTATCGGGCCGAGCGGGAGCCGGACCGTTCGGTCCGCCTGGTTCCGGTCGAGACCGAGGCGCAGGAGGAGGGTTCGTCGCCGCGCCTGCTTCTGCGGGGCGAGAGCCCGGCCCTGGCCACGGCCCGTTTCGGCGAGCAGCAGGCCGACCTCGTGCTTGGCGGAACCCTGGGCGACCTGCCGCTTGCGCAGGCGGTGCGAGCGCCTGCGGCGCAGCTGCGCTTCGACCCGGTGACGGGCCTGTTCGGCCTCGCCTTCGCGACTTCGGATGGGGCCTTCGGCCGGATGGAAATCCGCCAGGCCCTGGCCATGGCGCTCGATCGGCCAGCCCTCGCAGCGGCGCTGGGCGTGCCCGGCCTGCAGGCCCGCGAGTCGCTGCTTCCGCCCGGAATCGAGGGCCTGGCCCAGGTGTCGGCGCCGGCCTGGATCCGCGATCCGCTGCCGGCGCGTCAGGCTCGGGCCGCAGCCCTGCTTCGAGGGGCGGGCGAGGGCGGCCGGCTCGCCGTTCGGGTCGGCCTGCCCGAAGGGCCCGGCTACCGGCGGCTCTTCGCCCGGCTTCGGCGGGACTGGGCCGCCGTCGGAGTCGAAACCCTGCGGGTGCCGGCCACCGCGACCGCCGACCTGCGCCTCGTCGACGAAGTGGCGCCCGGCGGGCTCGCCAGCTGGTATCTTCGCCGCTTCTCCTGCGGGTCGAGCCCAATCTGCGATCCCGCCGCCGACGAGATGATGGCCGCCGCCAGGATCGCCCCCGACGCCGCCACCCGCCGCGGGCTGCTCGGCAATGCCGACCGGATACTTGCCGGCCTCGGCCCGTTCATCCCGCTGACGGAGCCGGTGCGCTGGTCGCTGGTTTCGCCCAGGCTCACCGGCTTCCGCCCCAACCCCTTCGGCCGCCATCCGGTCGGCGAGCTGATCCGCGAGCAACCCTAGGAACCCGTCATTGCGAGCGAAGCGAAGCAATCCACTGGCTCGGAGGCCGCAAGCTGGATTGCTTCGTCGCTTCGCTCCTCGCAATGACGGGATCGGAGACGAATGATGCCAAGTCCACAGGACCCGTTCGAAGTCGTCGCCAATCGTTTCTCGCTCGGCCGCGACCCGGCGTCCGTGCGCCGGCGGCTCGAGGCGATGGAAAGAGTGCTGGAGCGGATGTTCACCCTTCCCGGCACCAACCGCCAGTTCGGCCTCGACGTGATCTTCGACGTCATCCCGGTCGGCGGAAGCCTGATCGCGGCGGCCATGGGGAGCTGGCTGGCCTGGGAGGCGCGCAACCTCGGGATGCCGAAATGGCATCTGGCCCGGATGGGCGGCAATATCGGAGTGGATTTCCTGCTCGGCGCGATCCCCTGGGTGGGCGCGATCCCCGATTTCTTCTTCAAGTCGAACACGCGCAATTTGAGGATCGTCAAGCGCTGGCTCGACAAGCACCATCCCGACACGATGGTCGTCGAAGGCGAGGTGGTGGCTCGGAACTTGCCTCCCCAAGCGTAGCTTGGGGAGGGGGACCAGGCGAAGCCTGGTGGAGGGGTAACTGGCTCAGGCCGTCGCCGTCCCGTGCCGGATCCGCAGCGTTCGGCGCCTCCTAGCCCTCCACCACCCTTCGGGTGGTCCCCCTCCCCATCTCACGATGGGGAGGCAGAGAAATCGAGCCCGATGTCCGCCGCGGGTGCCGACTGAGTTATCCGACCCACCGAGACATAGGTGACCCCCGTCTCCGCCTTGGCCCGGATCGTCTCCAGGGTGATCCCGCCGCTCGCTTCGGTAGGCACTCGTCCTCCCACCAGCGCAACCGCTTCGCGAAGCACCGGAACGTCCATATTGTCGAGCAGCAGATGGGTGGCGCCCGCCTCCAGCGCCGGCCCGATCTGGTCGATCCGGTCGACCTCCACGATGATCCGCCCGATCCCGGCCGCGGCCGCGCGCCGGACCGCTTCTGCGACCCCGCCGGCCACCGCGACATGGTTGTCCTTGATCATCGCCGAATCCCAAAGGCCCATTCGATGGTTCTGGGCCCCGCCCATGCGGGTCGCATATTTCTCGAGATGGCGAAGGCCCGGGATGGTCTTGCGGGTGTCGAGGAGGATCGCGCCGGTGCCATCGATCGCATCGACATAGCGCCGGGTGAGAGTCGCGATTCCCGAGAGGTGCTGGACGATATTGAGCGCGGAACGCTCCGCGGTGAGCAGCGCCCTGGCCTTTCCGCGCAGGCGTAGAAGGTCGGCGCCGGCCTCGACCCGCTCACCCTCGCCCGCGAGCCGCTCGATCTCGATTGTCGGATCGAGCGCCCGGAAGAAGGCCTCGGCAAGCGGAAGCCCGGCAACGACGATCGCCTCGCGGCTGTCCATAACCCCGGCGAAGCGCGCCTCGGCTGGGATCACCGCCTCGGACGTGATATCGCCCGCTTCCCCCAGATCCTCCGCGAGGGTTTCGCGGACGAAGCGGTCGAGGTCGAAGCCGGGCAGTGGGAAGGTCATGTGGCACCTTACCGTCATCCCCGCGTTGTTTCAGCCGCCAATTTGGATGCACCGTCCACTTGCCGCATTGACATCCTCGTATCCAGCAGAGAACCCTCGGTTTTACGTCAATCGGCGGGCTGATCCCATGAGCGCAAACCGTCGCCTGACTATCTGTTTAGCTGTCCTGACTGTGAATGGCCTCACTCCGGCATGCAGGGCAAGGACGCCGGCTCCGGAAATGCCGCCTGTCGCCGGAAGCGCGCAGGTGCGCGACGCACGGCCGCGCTCCGACATCTGGATCGCCTACTCCCCCAGCGGCTTGACGAGGTCGGCCGCGTCCAATGCCCGGGGGTCGGAAACCGTGACCGGTGGTCATTTGCGGCCACCCATCTTCTCAGCTCGCATCCGTTCGATAGCGGATGACGGTATCGTGGAAGCCGACCTGCTCATGCCCGCAGGCTTCGACCGGCGCTACGTCCGGGCCGAGGATATTCGAGTGGACGGCCCATCAGGCAATCCCGAGTCGAACGCCACCCTTCGTCATGAAAGGCGTAAAGAGGCCCTGATGCACCATCGTCCGCCCCTGCGCCTTCGAATCGATGCAAAGGGCACTCCGCATGTGGAAATTACACCCGAGCTCCAACGCCACGCTTGTGAGAGACGTCTTCTGCGGGCGGCCGCGCAAGCACGGCTCGCGACCGCGCAGGACGACGTGCAGAAATCATCTCAGCAGCTAAGACTGGAGGGATTGACGACAATCTTGCACAGACCGCTTCGTCCTACATCGAAAGCGCCTCGCTCTTGCTCCGGCTGGTCATGCTGTCGCTTCCCAGCTCCGCTGACGGTCAAGACGCCCAGCCCAGTGTCGAAGTCCCGAGCCGTCTACCAGATCAACGGCACTGGCGAGCGGAGCAAATCCGGATTCACGGTCGGCCTGTCCGCCTGCGGCTGGACCTGCTGGCGGCCGCAAGCTCGCCGGCGGCGAGCTTATGCCGTTCGCTCGCCTTTCAGGAGATATCCGAGCCGCGCAGCGACACATGTACGATCGAGGGCGTGATCGATCAGCGCGACAGGTGGCCTATCAAGCTGGCCATCTCGCGCAGGGGCGAAGCGGCGAACGGCGCCGCTGAAACACAATCCCGCAGCTTTGATCGACTTGCGCCTTTGGAAGGATTCGTGGCGCCGCCGAATCCCTGCTCTGGTTAGGATAACCACGCTCGGGCGCCCAGACGGCTGCCCGTCATGCTGAGCTTGTTCCAGCATCCAGGGTAGAACCGCCTCGCGGATGGAGAACTGGACCCTGAAACAAGTTCAGGGTGACGGGCTTGGCGTGACGTTACCGCAGCGTCTACCGCCCGCCCTCGACCAGCTCGCGCTTCAGATAGGCCATCAGCAGGGCCGCCCGCTTGGCGTCCTCCGCATTGTCCGCCCCGACGCTGTGGCCGCCTTCCAGATATTCGTGGAAGTAGAAGCGGTTCCCATATTCCTCCAGCCGCGCCGCCATCTTGCGGGCATGGCCGGGATGGACCCGGTCGTCCTTGGTCGAGCTGTAGAAGAAGACCGCCGGGTAGCGGACGCCCTTCTTCAGATTCTGGTAGGGCGAATATTTCGACATGAAGGCCCAGTCCGCGGGCTTGTCCGGGTCGCCATATTCGTCGATCCACGAGGCGCCGGCGAGCAGGTGCGAATAGCGCTTCATGTCGAGCAAGGGGGAGCCGTTGATAACGGCCGAATAGAGATCCGGCCGCTGGTTCATCGCCGCGCCGACCAGGACTCCGCCGTTGGAGCGGCCGGAAATGCCGATCTTGCCCTTCTGGGTGACTCCGGTCCGGATCAGGTCCTCGGCGACGGCGTGCAGGTCGTCGAAGCTCTTCTGCCGGTTCTCGCGGAGCACCGACTTGTGCCATTCGGGCCCGTATTCGCCGCCGCCGCGTATGTTGGCGAGGACATAGGCATTGCCCTCCTCGGTCCAGAACATGCCCAGGGGCCCGGCGCGGTAGGGCTGGCCGGTGAGATAGCCGGGCGTCTGGGCGGCGCGGAAGCCGCCATAAGCATGGATCAGGGTCGGGACGGGCCCGCTGGCGCCCTTCCGCCTCACCAGGAAATAAGGAACCCTGGTTCCGTCCTTCGACGTCGCGAAGCGCTGCTCGACCGTTCGGGTCGCGGCGTCGAATTTGGCGGGGAGACGCTGGACCAGCGAAGGCCGGCCGCCGCTCTGCACGGCATAGAGGGCCGGCGGGGTCAGCATCCCCTCGACCGTTGCGAAGGCCAGATCGGGCTTTCCACCCACCGAGAGCAGGTGGACCGTGCTGTTCGCCGGAAGCGCGACCGGGCGCGAGACCCATGTGCCGTTCTTCTTCGGAGTGAGAGCGAACAATTTGCCCGAGACGTCGTCGAGCGCCTTCACCCAAAGGACGCTGTCGGACGCCGAAACCTCCTCGATCGCCTGCTTCGCCGTCGGCGCCATCACCAGCCTCGGCTGCGCATGGCCTCGCGCCAGGATGTCGCGAAGCGAATAGGAAATGAGGCTGCCGGCGCGAAAAGCGCCGAGCGGGCTCTGCAGCTTGGCGATGAGCTGGTCGCCGATGACGTCTTCAAGCTCCGCGTCGGCCGGGAGCGGCACCGGAACCAGTCCGCCGGCCGGAGTCAGCAGATGCCGCTCGTTGGTCCAGAACGTCTTGCCGCGGTCGACGAACACCCAGCGCCGCGTCGCGCTCTGGATCGCGATCGGGTCGACGCTGACGTCGCCCGCTTCGCCCTGGAACAGGGTACGGGCCGAAGCGAGCGGAGTGCCGCGCTTCCACAATTTGAGGATCCGGGGATAGCCGGACTTGGTCAGGCTCCCCTGGCCATAGTCGGTCCCGACGAGCAGCGTGTCCGAATCGACCCAGGCGACGCTGCTCTTCGCTTCGGGGATCGTGAATCCGCCCTCGACGAAGCGGCCGGTGCCGAGATCGAACTCGCGCACCACGTCGGCGTCGGTGCCGCCGGGGCTGACTGAGACCAGGCAGCGGCGATAGTCGGGCGCAAGGCAGTTGGCCCCGTGCCAGACCCAGCTCTTGCCCTCCTGCCGACCGAGCGCGTCGACGTCGATCACGGTGCGCCATTGCGGCTTTCCGGCCCGGTAGGCGGCAAGCGGGGAGATCCGCCAGAGGCCGCGAGGGTTGTTCGCGTCGCGCCAGAGATTCGCCACTTTGTCGCCGAGGATCTGGTCGGGAGCGGCGATCTGCTCCTTGTCGTCGAGGATGGCGAGGGCGCGCTGGCGGTAGCTTTCGAACTTCGGGTCCCGGGTGAGAAGCGCCTCGGTCGAGGCGTTCCATTCCTTGACCTGGGTCAGCGCGCGCTTTCCCTCCACCTCCTCCAGCCAGAGATAGGGATCTTCGCTCGAGGCCGGCGCTGCGGCGGCGAGAAGGAGGAGCGAGGCTACGGGGAGGAGGAAGCGGTTCAAGGGCGGTCTCCGGATTCGGTCTGAGGCGCGATTAGCGCGCCACTTCCCGTCATGCCAGCGAAGGCTGGCATCCCGGCGGGTGAAGAGCGCCGCGTTCTTCACCCGCTGGGGCCCCAGCCTTCGCTGGGGCGACGGGGAGGTTCAGCCGCCCGCGATCACCGGCCGGCCGACATCGCCCTGGCCGACCGTGCGCCCGGCCATTTCCAGCATCCGGTCGAGCGACTTCTTCGCTTTGAGGCGAAGATCCTCGTCCAGCTCGATCCTCGGCTCCAGGTCGCGAAGCGCGACGTAGAGCTTCTCCATCGTATTGAGCGCCATGTACGGGCACATGTTGCAGTTGCAATTGCCGTCGGCGCCGGGCGCCCCGATGAATGTCTTGTGCGGCGCCGCTTTCTCCATCTGGTGCATGATGTGCGGCTCGGTCGCGACGATCATCACCTCGGACGGCGACGACAAAGCGTAATCGAGGATCGCCTTGGTCGAGCCGACCAGGTCGGCATGGTCGAGGATATGCGGCGGGCATTCCGGATGGGCGAGCACCGGGGCGCCGGGATGTTGCGCCTTCAGTTTCAGGAGCTCGGTTTCCGAGAAGGCCTCGTGGACGATGCACACGCCCGGCCACAGCAGCATGTCCCGCCCGGTCTTCCGGGCGAGATAGCCGCCCAGATTCTTGTCCGGCCCGAAGATGATCTTCTGCTCCTTCGGGATCTGCGAGAGGATGATCTCGGCCGAGGAGCTGGTGACGATGATGTCCGACAGAGCCTTCACCGCGGCCGAGCAATTGATGTAGGTGAGCGCGATATGGTCCGGATGGGCCTCGCGGAACGCCTTGAACTGGTCGGGCGGGCAGCTGTCCTCCAGGCTGCAGCCGGCGTTCATGTCGGGCAGGACCACGATCTTCTCGGGCGAGAGGATCTTCGCGGTCTCGGCCATGAAACGCACGCCGCAAAAGGCGATGACGTCGGCCGAGGTCGACGCCGCCTTGCGCGACAGATCGAGGCTGTCGCCGACGAAGTCGGCGAGGTCCTGGATCATCGGATCCTGGTAGTAATGGGCCAGGATGACGGCGTTGCGCTCCTTGCGCAGACGGTCGATCTCAACGGCAAGGTCGAGCCCCCTGAGGCTCTGATTAGGCGCATTCATGCTGCCACTCCCGGGTCGGGGACGCCGCCCTTAAGCCGGGCGTCTCCTGGTTTGCCAAGTTCAGCCTCTCGTGCCCCGACCGTGGTCTAAAAAGGCGCGGAGTGGATAGGCCGGAGATAGGGGGCGGCGGGCCGTTTTTCAACTCCGTCGCCCCAGCGAAGGCTGGGACCCCGGGGGGTGAAGAACGCAGCGTTTTTAACTCGTCGTCCAAGGGAAGGCCGGGACCCCGGCGGGTGAAGAACGCGGCGCCTTTCACCCGCTGGGGCCCCAGCCTTCGCTGGGGCGACGGGGTATCAACGTTCCACCTCCCTGTCCCTCAGCCGCGCTTCGAGCGGCCGGGGCCGGTCGAGATAGCTCGCCTCCTCTTTCCCCGCCGTGTCCACGAACCGGACCGCGACGCTGGCCTCCACGCCCGCGGCGCGAAGCGGAAGCGCGAAGGCGCGCGCCACGTCCCGCATCGCCGCGCCGCGGGCCAGCTGCATCGGGCGGGGCTCCCGGGCCTGACGCATCAGCTCGTCCTGGGCCGCCTGGCGGTTGGCCGTATCGAGCTCCTTCTCCGAGCCGGCGAGCGCCATGACGAGGCCGCCCTCCGAGCTTTCCTGCACCTGGTTGAGATCGATCTCGGGGCCCGAAAGCTCGAGCGGCGGCAGGGTCACCGAGAGCGTCCGGCTCGCCTCGTCCCAGGCGAGGCTGGAGCGGCGGAGCCGCGCAAGGTCCACCCCGTAGCGGACGATGCCCGGCATGATCAGAGTCTTTCGGGCGGTCATTCCGAGATGGGTCTCGCTCGCGCTCGCCACCGATACGAAGCGGGCGCTGAACGGCACCACCCGCCCGGAATCCCGCACGGAAAGCAGGGCCGCGGTGGCGATCGCCTCAGGGTCCGGCCCGGCCGGGGGCGGCGACGGGCGAGCCCCCCAGCCCAGCGCGAATCCGAGCAGAAGCAGGCCGAGCGCCGGCAGGACGAAGCGGAGGATCAGTCGGCGAGGATCCATCCTGCCCCCTCCTGCCGGACCCGCCGGCGCCGCTCGAGGTCCAGGAGATGCGCAAGCACCGACCGGCCCGCGGCGGGGAACAGCCTCGGATCGATGTCGGCGTACATCGCCTCGACCATCGCCGGGATCCGTCCCTCGCCTCGCTCGACATGGCCCAGAATCTGCCGCTCGCGCATCCGGCGGTGATCGATCAGGCGGCGGACGTGGACGTGCGGATCCTCGACGGCCGGGCCGTGCGCCGGATAATATATCCGGTCGTGGCGCCCGAGCAGCCGGTCGAGGCTCGCCATATAGTCCGCCATGTCGCCGTCGGGCGGAGCGACGACGCTGGTCGACCAGCCCATCACGTGATCGCCGGTGAACAAGGCCCCCGCCTCCCCCAGGGCGAGGCAGAGATGGTTGGACGTGTGCCCCGGAGTCGCGACCGCCTCGATCGTCCAGCCCGCCCCGAGGAGCCGCTCGCCGTCGGCGAGGACCCTGTCGGGCCGATAGTCGGAGTCGAACGATTCGTCGGCGCGCGGGCCCGAATCGGCAAGGCTGAGCGGAGCGCAGCCGACGATGGGCGCCCCCGTCGCCGCCTTGAGGGGCCGGCTGGCCGGGCTGTGGTCACGATGCGTGTGGGTGCAAAGGATCGCCGCGACGCGCGCGCCGGCGCGCGCGGCCCC
>DASVUW010000339.1:0-4496 GCA_036386845.1 Allosphingosinicella sp.
CGCCGCGAATATCAGTATTTGCATAGCTGTCTTCCTTCAGTTGGACGGAAGCAAAAGCCGGGAAGCACATTTTCCCTGATCAAAATAACATTTGGGCCTCTCCTAGTAAAGCATTGGCTCTCCTCGGTCGTTTCTTCCGCGTAAAGGTATCTTTGATGACCAGTCCTTCGCCCCTTCTCAGGCCCGACAAGGGCGAACCGGCGACCTCCCTCCAGCTGGTCGACCGGAAAAGCTTCGAACCCTGGCTGAAGGCGCAGCCGGAGCAGGTTCGGCGCTCGATCGCGGGCCAGGGGTTTCGCGGCGAAGGTCATCAGCTCGCCATCTTGCCCGGCGAGCGGTCGGACTGGTCGGTGGCGCTCGGAGTCGCGGATTCGGGCGAGCTCGGCCCCTGGTGCCTCGCCAAGGCGGCCGAAACCCTGCCGGAGGGCCGGTACCGGCTGGAGGGCCGGCCGCCTGGAATCGCGGCGCTGGGCTGGCTCCTCGGCCAGTACCGGTTCGAGCGATACAAACAGGCTCAAGGCAAGGCGGGGCCGCGGGTTCTCCTTACCGCCGAGCCGGCCCGGATTCCGGAGATGGTGCATCTCGCACAAGCGACCAGCCTCGTGCGCGACCTGGTCAACCTCCCCGCCGCCGATCTCGGCCCGGCCGAGCTCGAGGCGGCGGTCCGCGCCGTGGCCGAAGAGTGCGGGGGCGAGGTGTCCGTCACCTCCGGCGCCGCTCTCGACGAAGGCTATCCGATGATCGCCGCGGTCGGCCGCGCTGCCGCGGCGGACCGCGCTCCGCGCCTGATCGAGCTGGAATGGGGCGATCGCCGTCATCCCCGCATCGCCCTGGTCGGGAAAGGCGTCTGCTTCGATTCCGGCGGCCTCGACATCAAGCCGGCGTCGGGAATGCGGATCATGAAAAAGGATATGGGCGGGGCCGCCCATGCGCTGGCCCTTGCGAGTCTGACGATGAAGAGCCGCCTGCCCGTCCGGCTCCATCTGCTCATCCCCGCGGTCGAGAATTCGGTCTCCGCGGCGGCCTTCCGGCCCGGCGACGTTCTGAAGAGCCGCAAGGGTCTCACCGTCGAAGTGGACAATACCGACGCGGAAGGACGGCTCATCCTCGGCGATGCCCTCGCCAGGGCGGCGGAAGGCGCGCCCGAGCTGATCATCGACTTCGCCACCCTGACGGGAGCGGCCCGGACCGCGCTCGGACCGGACCTGCCCGCATTGTTCGCGAACGACGATTCGCTCGCGGCCGCCCTGCTCGCGGGAGCGGAAGCTTCGTCCGACCCGGTCTGGCGGATGCCGCTCTGGACCCCCTACGAAGAGATGCTCGCCTCGGACATCGCCGACCTGAGCAATTCGGCCGATTCGCCGATGGCGGGCGCCGTCACCGCCGCCTTGTTCCTCAGGAAATTCGTTCCGGACGGGCTGCCCTGGGCGCATTTCGACACCTTCGCCTGGCGGGGCTCGGCGAAGCCGGGACGGCCCAAGGGCGGCGACGCTTTGGGCCTGCGCGCAGCCTGGTCTGCACTCTCCAATCGCTATAACCATACCTAGGTTGGGCGGTTTTTGCGTCGAATTCTCAATATTTAACGAAACGAAAAGCATCCTGACTGGTTTAGGACCCGGAACAAGTCGCTTCGGAATTTGGAGACAAGCCGGTGTCAGAGCGCGCTCTCAGGAGCTGGATGCAGACGCTGATCAGCTACGTGCGGTCAGGGCAGCCGGATCTCACCAATCGCCAGATGGCGCTGATGCTTCTGGTCTACCTCACGCCCGGGCCGCACACCGTGCGCGGGCTCGCCCATATCCTCGGCGTTTCCAAGCCGGTCATCACGCGCGCCTTGAACACGCTGGGCACGCTCGGCTATCTGCGCCGGGTGCGCGACGAGGCGGACCGCCGCAACGTGTTCGTCGCGCAGACCAGCATAGGGCAGGAGTTCCTTGAGCGCTTCGAACGCAATATCGAGCAGCAGGAAAGCTCGAACCGCCGGAGCGCGGCAAAGGAACGGGGAATCCTCCTCCAGCATTGACCGGAGGATTTCGCTGGAAGGGCCTTCCGTCCGTCCCGACCCGCGCCTCCACGCGTGGCGGAGCGACATCGCCGACGTCGCCCTCGCCGGACGCCTGTTCGCGCCTCATTATGCGGCGCCCCTCCACCGTATCTGCGGGCTGATTGCTGCACCTGTGCTGATCGAGCCTGCCGAGGGCGCGGAGGCCGCCTCGGAATTGCTTCCGGGCGAGGGCTTTGCGGTCCTCGACATCACCGCGGGCTGGGCCTGGGGCTATTGCCTCGCCGATCATCGGGTGGGGTACGTCGAGGCGATCCGGCTCGCCGAACCGATCGAGCCGACCCATGTCGTGATCGAGGCTCAGGCGCCGATCCAGTCCGGGCCCGACCCGCTCGCCGCAACCCTCTCCTCCTTGCCCATGGGCTCCCGGCTACACGGACAGCCGCGCGGCGCCTTGCTCGAGTTCGAGGGAGGCTTCGTGCCGCTTTCCTACCTTCGAGCGCTCGGCGAGAATGAGGACGATCCGGTCGCCGTCGCCCAGCGCCTGCTCGGAGCGCCTTATCGGCCGGGGGGCCGGACTTGCCAGGGGATCGACTGCTCGGGCCTCGTCCAGCTCGCGCTTCAGCTGTGCGGAATCGATGCGCCCCGCGATACCCGGGAGCAGCGGCGACTTGGCGAGCCATTGGCGGACGACGCGCCACCCAAGCGCGGCGATCTGCTGTTCTGCGACGATCACGCAGCCTTGATGGTCGACGACCGGATGGCGATCCAGATGAGCCACGAGGCCCTCAAGGTCGCGGTGGAGCCCTTCACCTGTGCCCGGGCACCGGGGAGCGAGGCGGACATCGAGCGCAGGCGGCTGGCGCTTTAGTCCTCCCCATCGGGAGATGGGGAGGGGGACCATGCGAAGCATGGTGGAGGGGTATTTGTCCCGGTATCCGGGGATCCGGCAAGAAACCCCCGCAACCAGCGCCAATTACCCCTCCACCACGTTTCACGTGGTCCCCCTCCCCATCGCAAAGCGATGGGGAGGACAATTCTACATCTCCCCGCGCGCCCGCCTGATCGCGAACCACTTCTTCACATTGGCATTATGCTCCGCCAGCGTGTTGGCGAAGACGTGGCCGCCGGTGCCGTCGGCAACGAAGTACAGGGCCTGGGTCTCCGCCGGATTGAGGACTGCGGCAATCGATTCCCTGCCGGGATTGGCGATCGGCCCGATGGGCATGCCGGCCATGGCATAGGTGTTGTAGCCGTTATTGGCGTTCAGCTCGGAACGCAGGATCCGGCGGCCGAGCGGCTTGCCCTTCGTGATCGGGTAGATAACGGTCGGGTCGGCGTCGAGCTTCATTCCCTGCCGGATCCGATTCGAATAGACCCCGGCGATCATCCGCCGCTCCGAGGCCTTGCCGGTCTCCTTCTCGACGATCGAGGCTAGCGTAACCGCCTCTGCGGGAGTCTTGACGACGGTCCCCGGACTCCGCTTCGGCCAGAGCTCGGCCAGGGTCCGCTTCATCGCGGCCTGCATCCGCTTCACGACCTCCGACCGCGGCTCGCCCCGCTGGTAGCTGTAGCTGTTGGGAAGGATGCTCCCCTCTTCCGGAACAGGGACTTCGCCGGTCAAGGCGGGCGCCTTCATCAGCCGTTCGTGGACGAGGATCGACGGGAGCCCTTCCGGGACGGTCACCATGCGCTGCAGGGTCTTCGCGCTCTGAAGGAGGGAGAGGACCTGGGCGTGGCTGGCCCGGGCCGGAACCTCATATTCGCCCGCCTTGATCGACTCGCCGCCGCCGAACAATTTGGCCTGGAGCAGGAAGCGCTCGGCCGAAGCGATCACCCCCGCCTTCTCGAGCTGGTTGGCGGCGGCCACCATGCTGGTGCCGGGAGCGATCACGATCGAGGTCGGCTGGCGCGAAGGCCCGGCGCCGCTCCACCCCTGGATGAACCAGAGGCCGACGGCGAGCCCCGCGACCAGCACCAGGACGAGGGCGACGAGCTTCTTCATGGCTTGGGTCAGACGGCCCGCATCACCAGGCTGGCGTTGGTCCCGCCGAAGCCGAAGCTGTTGTTCAGCACCGCCTTGACCGGCCGCTCCTTGGGGACGTGCGGCACGAGATCGACGCCCGCGGTACCGTCGCTCGGATCGTCGAGGTTGAGGGTCGGCGGGACGATCTGGTCGCGCATGGCGAGTATGCAGAAGATCGCCTCGACCGCTCCGGCGCCGCCGAGCAGATGGCCGATCGCCGATTTGGTCGAGCTCATCGACAGCTTGCCCACCGCGTTGCCGAAGAGGCGGCGCACCGCGCCGAGCTCGAGCTCGTCGCCCATCGGGGTCGAGGTGCCGTGGGCGTTGATATAGTCGATGTCGCTGAGATCGAGGCCCGAGCGCTTCATCGCGACTTCCATCGCCCGGTAGCCGCCGGCGCCTTCCGGGTGGGGCGCGGTGACGTGATAGGCGTCGCCCGCCATGCCGTAGCCGATGACCTCCGCATAT
>DASVUW010000340.1:0-3193 GCA_036386845.1 Allosphingosinicella sp.
GTCGTCGTCCTCGAGGCCCTCGTTCCAGCCGATCCGGCGCTGGTAATTGTAGCTGATCGTCGCCTGCACCCGGCGGGTCGAGACCGACGCGTCGATCCCGCCGCCCACGCCGGTATAGGTGAGCACCTCGCCCCGGTCGAAGTCCATGGTCGCGACCTGCTGCACCTCCAGATAGGGGTGGATGCTGGTGCGCGGCTCGCCGTGGACGGCGGCCGCCCCGGCAAGCAGGCTTGCGCTTGCAACGGCTGCGACGCCGATCCAGCGACGGGCCGTAAGTCTTTGGAGAAGAGCCTGTTTCATTGGCCATATCCATAATAGGAGCCGAACCTGCGGCCCGTGGCGGCGAAGCCCGTGCCGTTGAGCAGCAGGCTGATCTGGGGGCAGCCCGAGAGAAGGCCCGCGGCCTCCTTCAGGTCCGCTTCATTGGTCTGGTCGGCGCGGACGACGAGCAGCAGCTGGCCGACATGGGCGGCGAGCGCCGCGGCCGCGCTGGCCATGAGGGCGGGCGGGGAATCGAAGATCACGATCCGCCTCGGCCGGCCTTCGGTGAGCCGCGCCAGCACCCGGGCGGTGCGGTCCGACCCGAGCAATTCGGGGACGTCGTTCTCGTAGCGCCCGGCCGGCATGACCGAGAGGCCGCCAATGTCGGTCCGGATGACGAGCCGCTCGGGATCGAGCGAGGGATCCGCCAGGGCGTCGACGAAGCCCGTGCCCTTCGCCTCGAGGCCGAGGATCGAGAGCACTTCGGGCTTCGGGAAATCGGCGTCGACCAGGAGCACTTCCATGTCGCGCTCGCCGGCCAGCGACAGCGCCAGGTTGACCGCGCAGAAGGTCTTGCCCTCGTCGGGCTGGGCCGAGCAGACGAGGACCGTGCGGCGCTTGTCGGCGCTCACCGGGCTTCCCGCGCCCATGCCCAGGAGAAGCTGGCGCTTGACGATCCGGAACTCCTCGGCGAGCGGGCCGGCCGGGCTGTCCGGGACGATGAAGCCCCTTTCCGCGAGCGATTTGCGGTCCACCTGGACCTTCGCCTCGGTGACGACGGGAAGGAAACTTGCTCCGCGGCGAAGGCCGTGGTCCATATCTTCGGAAGCGCTGGGCTCCGGCGTTTCCCGGGGAGCAGGATCGGCTGCGGGAGCGGGCTCGGCCGGCGACACGGAGTCGCGGACCACTTCGGGCTCCGGCATCGGCGCCTTGGGCGCGACCTCCGGCTCGGCCCGTGGTATCGCCGAACCGAAGCCGTAAAGCTCCGCCGCCCGCTCCAGGAGCGAGCCGGAATGGCTGAGGGGGCTGTGCTTGTTCATCTCGCTCTCCCTCACGCGACCGTGCTGCGCTGCCAGAATTCGACCGCCAGGAGCACGGCCCAGGCCGCTCCCAGAGCGCCCGCTCCGCCGCCGAGCAGCAGCAGGCGCTGCCGGTTGCGGACCTTCGCCTTCTCGGTGAGCACTTCCCCGATCGAGCCGAGCACCGGCAGCCCGGTCGCCTCGGCGAGCCGGGTCTGGGTCGGGAAGGTGGTCTGGATCTGCCCGAGCACATAGGCCGCGCCCGCGCCTGCCCCCAGGCCGACGAAAAGGATCAGGGTCAGAAGGAGCGGCCGATTGGGCGTGAGCGGAACGCTGGGCTGGCTCGGCGGGTCGATGACCTTGAACTTGACCGCATCGGTCTGGCTCCGGACGTCGGTCCTGAGGCGCACCTGGTCGCGATCCTCGAGCAATTTGTCATATTGCTTCTTGAGCACGTCGTAATCGCGGTTGAGCCGCTCCTGCTCGGCCGCCACTCCGGGCTCGGAAGCCTGGCGGGTGCCGAGCTGGGCGAGGTCGGACTGGAGCTGCGCCTTGCGGGTCGCGGCGGCGTTCACCTGGCCCTCTTTCTCGGCGACCATGGCGCGGAGCGATACGTAGGACGGATTGGGCATGGTCCCCGCGCCGGACGGCTCGCGCGCGGCGAGCGGCCTCAGGCGGGCGATCTGGTTGCGAAGCCTGACGACGTCGGGATGGCTGTCCGTCCAGCCCTGGGCTGCCGACTGGGCGAGCTGGCCCTCGAGCGCCGCGAGCTGGCCGCGGGCGCCGCCGCCGCCGGTCTCGCCGCCGATCATGGGCATGGTGGCCGGAGTGGCGCCGAGCTGGCTGCGGAGCGCGGCAAGCGAGCTCTGCGCCTGCATCAGCTGCTGCTCGATGCCTGCAAGCTCGGTCCGCGCGGCGCCCATGCGCGAGGCGATCGAGCCTTCGCCGGGGAGAAGGCCGAGATAGCGCTGCTCGAACTCGACCCGGCGCTGCTCGGCTTCCTGGAGCTGGGCCTCGCGAGCCTTGAGCTGCTGGTCGAGGAAGGCGAGGCTCTGGTTCGCCTCGTCCCGGTCGCCGGCGAGGTTCTGCTCGACGAAGATGTCGAGAAGCCCCTGGACGATCGCTGCGGAGAGCTTGGCATTCTGGCGGTTGGAGAAGCCGGAGACCTTGGCCGTCGCGCTGATCTCGAACATGTTGTCGGGCTGGGCGGTGACCTTGATCGCGGTCCGGAGCCCGGCCACCTGGACTGCAAGGTCGCGCTCGCTCGCGACGAGGCTGTTGAGATCGGTCCGGCGGACGACCTTGGCGAGATTCTCGCTCGAGGTCAGGGTCTGCTTGACCCGGTTGAGGTCCCCTTCCCTCTCCTGGACGGTGATCCCGACCTGGTTGGGGAGGATCGATTGCGCTTGGACGAAGACCCGCGCCTTGGATTCGTAGGTGTTCGGGATGAGGGCGACGACGAGCCAGCCGAGGACGCAAATCCCCCACGCCACCGCCAGCGCAAGCCAGCGCCGCCGCCACACCTGGTGGATCGCGATCCTTATCTGTTCGTAAAGTCCGTCCATCGAGCCTGCTCGTCCTTGCGTTCGTGGGTGGGGCTGCGGGTCGACCGCCTCAGAACATGCTCTCGGGGATGATGATGACGTCGCCGGGCTCGAGCCGGACATTGGCCTTGGTGTCGCCCTTCTTGAGAAGGCGGGCGATCTTCAGGTCATATTCCTTCTGGGTCCCGGTCGCGCGGTCATGACGGATCAGGCGGGCGCGGTTGCCCGCGGCATATTCGGAGAGTCCGCCCACCGCGATCATCGCGTCGAGAAGGGTCATGTTCGCCCGGTAGGGAAGTGAGGCCGGCTTCTCGGTCGCCCCGACGACCCGGATCTGCTGGCTGAAGCTGCCCTGGAAGGTCTCGACCA
>DASVUW010000341.1:0-6542 GCA_036386845.1 Allosphingosinicella sp.
TGTACGAGTTCATGCAGGAGATGCAGACCCTCGCCTTCCGCGAGCTCGAGCCGGACGCCTACGCCTCCATTTCCCGCCGCCTTGAGCAGCTCCACAAGGGCGAAGGCGACCTCATCGCCCGGATCGGCCGGGGCATAAAGGCGCATCTCGAGGCTCACGGAATCGAGGCCGAGGTGCAGGGGCGCGAGAAGCATCCTTTTTCGATCTGGCGCAAGATGGCGGAGCGCCACGTCAGCTTCGAGCAATTGTCCGACGTGATGGCCTTCCGGGCTGTCGTCGGGAGCGTCGAGGATTGCTACCGGACATTGGGCCTCATCCACCAGCGCTGGCCGGTGGTGCCCGGGCGCTTCAAGGACTTCATCTCGACTCCGAAGCGCAACGGCTACAAGTCGCTGCACACAACCGTCATCCACGACGAGCAGATGCGGATCGAGATCCAGATCCGGACGAAGGAGATGCACGCGACCGCCGAGCACGGCCTTGCCGCCCACTGGGCCTATAAGGAAGGCGACGAGGAGGACGCGGCCGGCCAGCATCCGTGGATCGACGATCTTCTCGAGATTCTGGAGCATGCGGCGAGCGCCGAGGAGCTGCTCGAGCATACCCGGATGGCGATGTACCAGGATCGGATCTTCGCCTTCACGCCCAAAGGCGAGCTGATCCAGCTGCCCAAGGGCGCGACCCCGGTCGACTTCGCCTATGCCGTTCATACCGACCTCGGCGACCAGACGGTCGGCGCCAAGATCAACGGGCGCGTGATGCCGCTCAGGACTCCGCTCGAGAATGGCGACCAGGTCGAGATACTCGTGTCCAAGGCCCAGCACCCGCAGCCCGGCTGGCTGAGCTTCGTCGTCACCGGCAAGGCGCGCGCCAAGATCCGCCGGTTCGTCAAGTCGAAGGAGCGCGAGGAGACGGTCCAGCTCGGCCGCAAGATCTTCGACGAGATCGTCCAGCGCCTGCCCCAGCCGCTCGGCTGGGAAGCCATCACTGAAGCCCTGAAGCGGCTCCATTTCCATGACGATGGGGCTCTGATGGAGGCAATCGCCCTGAAGCGGGTCAGCGACGTCGCAGTGATGGAGGCCCTGATCCCGGGCTCGACCGGCAAGGAGGGCGTGAAGCCGCCGCCTCAGCGCACCGCCATCTCGATCAAGGGCCTCACGCCCGGAGTCGCCTTCCAGCTCGCCGAATGCTGCCACCCCATCCCGGGCGACCGGATCGTCGGCCTCAGGCGCGAGGGGACCGAGATCGAGGTCCACGTCATCGGCTGCGACAGCCTCGCCGACGGAGTCGACGCCGACTGGCTCGACCTCGCCTGGGGGGACGAATCGGACGGCGGAACGGCGCGCCTGTGCATCGTCATCAAGAACGAGCCCGGATCGCTGGCGGTGATCGCCGGGATCCTCGGCCGGCACGGCGCCAACATCGTGTCGATGGAGCAGGCCAGCCGCGACGGCAGCTTCCACACCTTCCATCTCGACATCGAAGTCCACGACGTGCAGCATCTGATGCGTATCCTGGCGGCGCTTCGGGCCGCCGACGTGGTTTCCAGCGCGGAGCGTTTGTAATGAGCGGCAACATGATCGACCGGCGGACGATGGTCGGCCTCATCGGCGGAGCGGCGGTTCTTCCGCTGCTGGGCGGTACGGCGGAGGCCGCGGCGGCGCCCGGCTTCGTCATGTGGCGGGATCCCGGCTGCGGATGCTGCCTGGAATGGGCCAGGCGGATCGACGCGGCTTTCGGAAGGAAGCTCCCGGTGGTCAATTCGGCCAACATGCCGGCGGTGAAGAAGGCTCAGGGTGTGCCTTCGGACCTGCAATCCTGCCACACCGCCCTCATCCAGGGCGTGGTGGTCGAGGGCCATGTCCCCCCCGAGGCCATCAAGCGGCTGATCGCCTCCGGCCGCAAGGGCGTCAAAGGGCTCGCGGTGCCCGGAATGCCGGCGGGCTCGCCCGGAATGGACGTCGGCCACAATGTCCGCCAGCCCTACAAGGTCTTCGCCTTCGATTCCGCGGGACGCCGGTCCGTCTACGCGACCCAGGGCTGAGCCGAATGACCGACACGCCGGCCTCCATGACCTATGGCGGCTATCTATCGCTCGATCAGCTCCTCTCCGCCCAGCATCCCATCTCCGACCATCATGACGAGATGCTGTTCGTCGTCATCCACCAGACCAAGGAGCTGTGGCTCAAGCAGATCATCCACGAGCTCAGGCTGTCGCGCGACATGATCCGGCAGGATCGCCTGATCGAAGTCCACAAGGCGCTTTCCAGGGTGTCGCGGATCCAGGCGGTGATGACGTTGAGCTGGGACGTGCTGGCGACCCTCACGCCGTCCGATTACACCAGCTTCCGCGAAGTGCTCGGCTCCAGCTCCGGCTTCCAGTCGGCGCAATTCCGCGAGTTCGAATATCGCCTGGGCCTCAAGGATGGCGGCCACCTCAAGTTCCAGGAGGAAGGCAGCGGACCCTATTCGGCCCTGCTCGAGGCCTTGCACCAGCCTGGCCTTTGGGACGAGGCCAATCGCGCCGCCGCCCGGGCCGGGCTCCGCCTACCCGCCGAGGTGCTGGATCGCGACTGGAGCAAGCCCTACCGTCCGAGCGAGGCGGTGGAGGCCGCCTGGGCCCAGGTCTATCGCGAGCCGGAGCGGCATTGGGCGCTCTACCAGCTGGCGGAGAAGCTGGTCGACATAGACGATTCGCTTGCGACCTGGCGGCACAAGCATGTGCTGACGGTCGAGCGGATCATCGGGATGAAACGGGGGACCGGGGGGACGGCGGGGGTCGCCTATCTCCAATCGACGCTGAGCAAGCGGGCGTTCCCTGAACTCTGGTCGCTGAGGACCCTGGTCTAATTTGCCTCCCATCGAAGATGGGGAGGGGGACCAGGCGAAGCCTGGTGGAGGGGTAGAAGGCGCAGGTTTCCGCCATCTCTCACTCGAACTGCAGATTCCGCGCAAGGCACCCCTCCACCACCCTACGGGTGGTTCCCCTCCCCATCGCCGCGCGATGGGGAGGCAAGTCAAAGCCCCGCTTTCTCCCGCCTGATCGCCGCTATCTCTTCCGCCGCGATCCGCTCCCTGGCGCCGAGGCTGGGATGGCTTCGGAAGATTTGCGGGAACCAGTCATATTTGCCGAGATAGCGGCGCCAGAAGGGGATGGCCGAATCGAGATCGTAGCCAGCCGCCGACATCAGCCGGAGGCCGAATCGGTCCGCCGCTTCCTCCCGCTTCCAGACCGTGCTGGGCTTGAGCCCGAGGCTGCGCAGGATGCCGTCTTCGTTGCGCATCTGGCGGTGCCCAAAGATGTTGTGGGCGAGCTCGTGGCCCAGGACCACGGCGAGCTCGCCGTCGCTCCTGAGGAATCTCAGCATCGCGGTGGTCATCACCACGGAGCGGCCCGTGGCGAAGGCATTGACCTGGGTCGACCGGGCGAGCCGGACGCGCCCGAGACAGGCTGGAAGGGATCCGAGGCGGACCGAGACCTCGCGGCCCTCGCGCAGCACCCGTAGGTCGACCGGTCCGCCGCGAAGCGCGGTCTCGAGCTCGGCTTCAGCCTCGTCGGCGAGCCGGCGCCATTTCTCGCGATTCGGCTCTGCGGCGACCGAGGTCCCGGTCGGAAGGCGCCGGCCGTTCACGGCGAGCAGGACATCCCCCGCTACCAGGCCGGCGCGCGCGGCCGGAGTCCCGCCAAGCACGGCCAGAACGCCGGGGCCTTGGTCGAGACCGTAGCGGGCCACCATCACGGGCCGGTCGCCCGGCGCATATTCGGCGAGGTGGTGGAAGAGCATTCCGGTGAGCGGATAGCGCTCGGTGCACAGCGGCGAGCCGGCGAGCGCGAGGCGATAGGCGACCAGCGCCACGCGCAGATCGTCCTTGCGCAAGGTGGTCGAGGCCGAGCCTGCGGCCTCGGCAGCGGAAGGCGCGGTTGCGGGCTGCGCGTCCGCCCCGGTCGTGCCCAATGCGAGCCCGACTAGCAGGAAGCGCAAACGTTGGGCCCGACGGCGCGGGCCGGGCCTTTCACGCACGACGGCGACCTTTTGCTCTGGACAAGAAAATGGCCGGATGAAGAATGTCTTCATCCGGCCAAAAACTCAAGACGGGCAGACCCCGAACCGACCCTTACGGGCTGGTCGGCGGATCGTTGTCGTCGCCGCCGCAAATGTCGGTGGCGGCGCAGATGCCCAGGATGATCGCGATAAGCGCGATCAGAGGAATGATCCAGCCGCCGCGCAGCTGCTCACCCTCGACGGTTTCCGTCGCCGGCGCCACTTCGGCAGAGCGGGCAGCGGCCGTAGTGGCCTGCGCCGCCGCCATGGTCGGCGTAGCGATCAATGCAACCGAAGCGGTCGCAGCAATTAGTCCCTTGAAACGCACGTCAGCTTCTCCCTTCGTACTCGAGCCTGTCATCTCGATTTCAGGCTTTACCTAATCGGGGCCTCCGAGGCTGTCTACCCTCGAAAACGGTCACCCGATCTAAAACCCAGGCCGCTTCGTAACATCGAACAGGTTTACGAAGCCTGACCCTGAACGTCAGACCCCCTATTTGGTTCAACCCTTCGAGAGGATCGGGGCCATCTGTTGCATAATAGCGACAGGTCCCAGCAATTATACAAAATGGTTTTGATTCAAGGACTCGCCGCACGGCTCGGGGGCCGGATTCGGCTCCGCGGAGGCCGAAGCCGCGACGAATCAGTGCCGCGGCCGACTGGCTCAGACAAGAAAACGGCCGGACGAAGGTGAGCTTCGTCCGGCCTAATTTCAGTTCGAGCGACTAACGGTCGCGCTCCAGCTTACGGGCTGGTGGGCGGATCGTTGTCGTCGCCGCCGCAAATGTCGGTCGCGGCGCAGATGCCCAGGATGATCGCGATGAGCGCGATCAGAGGAATGATCCAGCCGCCGCGCAGCTGCTCACCCTCGACGGTCTCCGTCGCCGGCGCCACTTCGGCGGAGCGGGCAGCGGCCGAGGTGGCCTGCGCCGCCGCCAGAGTCGGCGTCGTCATCAAGGCCACCGATGCAGCCGCAGCAATAATTCCCTTGAAAGCCACGTCAGCTTCTCCCTTCGTCCCGAATCTGATCGTCTCGGTTTCGAGACCTTACCTAATCGACAGGCTTCTTCCTGTCTATCCCGAAAAGAATAGTGCCGGAGTTGCGGAAACGCATTAACCTTCATCAGCTTATCGGTCCCGGACCGAATTTAGCGGGCGCCGGACGGCGCGGTGACGAACGGGCTCGACCCGTCGCAGGGCCGCAACACCACGCCGGGGATTGCCCGAATTGGCTTTTTGTTTCAGAGGGTTCGCGAACCCGATCTTGGGGAGGAACCGGTGATCCTGAGCTTTCGCCTGCCGCGCCTGACCGCCTTTCTGGCCGCGGCCCTGCTTGCATTGACCGCGGCGCCGGGATGGGCGGCGGTGTCCATCACTTTCTATTCCAAGGAATTGGGCGCGAGCTTCCCGCACGCCTTCGTCATCCTCGAAGGAGCGCTCGACCGCGGCGGACCGCGAATCGAGGAGGATTACGGCTTCACGGCCAAGGCGATCAGCCCTGCAATCCTCTGGGGCAAGGTGGCCGGCAAGGTGGATACCGAACACAGCGCCGGCTACGTCAAGGGTAGCGACCGCCACTTCACGGTCACCCTCGCCGACGCCGAATATGACAAGGTGATGGCGACGGTAGAGCGCTGGCGCTCCGCGAAGCAGCCCAATTACGACCTCGATAAGCATAATTGCGTCCATTTCGTCGCCGAGCTCGCCGCTGCCATCGGGATGACCCCCGACACCAGGAAGCTGATGAAGAAGCCGCGCGCCTTCCTCGAGACTCTGACCGCTCAGAACCGGGCCTGGCTGGCCAGCCGCCAGGCGACGCTCCATCGTGATGGCGCCAAGGTCGTGCCCGGCGCTTGACATTTCGTTCACCGTCGAATGTTAGCGCTCATCCTTCGGCGCTCCCGCCGCCATTCCTTTCCAGAGTGATCTTCTAATGAACGCGTCCCGCTCCGAGCAGATCGTGGTCGTCGGCCTCGGCTATGTCGGCTTGCCCCTCGCGGTCGCGCTGGCGCGAAGCTTCAGCGTCGTCGGCCTCGACATCGACGAGAGGCGGGTTGAGGAGCTGAAGCTCGGGATAGACCGGACTCGCGAGGTCGAGAGCGAAAAGCTCGCCGCCTCGCCGCTCCGGCTGACCAGCCGCTCGGCCGACGCCGCCGGCGCCGACATCTACATCGTCACCGTCCCCACCCCGGTCGACGGCGACAACAGCCCCGATCTGCGTCCGGTGATCAGCGCCACCCGGAGCGTCGCGACCCTTCTCGACCCCGAGCGCAAGCCGATCATCGTCTACGAAAGCACGGTCTATCCCGGGGTCACCGAGGATATTTGCGGACCGCTGATCGAGGAGGTCTCCGGTCTCCAGCGAGGCCGCGGCTTCTTCCTCGGCTATTCGCCGGAACGGATCAATCCCGGCGACCGCGAGCATACGGTCGACCGGATCGTCAAGGTCGTGGCCGGCGAGAACGAGGCGGTGACAGAGCGGCTTTGCGCAATCTACGG
>DASVUW010000342.1:0-4905 GCA_036386845.1 Allosphingosinicella sp.
CGTCGACATGGACGGTGCAGGCGCCGCACTCGCCCGTCCCGCAGCCATATTTGGTCCCGGTGAGGTTGGACGCGTCCCTCAGCGCCCAAAGCAGCGGCGTTTGCGGGTCCATGCGGTAGTGGACGGGCTGCCCGTTCACGGTAAAGCGGCTCATAGCGCGTTTCTAGGGGAGCCCGGCCGAAGATGGGAAGCGAAAGGATTGCGGTAAGCCGCGAAGGCGCGGTCGCCCATGTCGAGCTCGCCCGCGAAGGCAAGTTCAACGCCATGGACAAGGCGATGTTCGAGGCGATCCGCGAGACGTTCCGGACTCTGGGCGCCGACCCGACGGTGCGCGCCATCCTGCTCTCCGGCCGCGGCCGCCATTTCACCGCCGGCCTCGACCTCCAATATGCCGCGAGCCAGTTCCCGCCCGCCGACGATCCGGGGCGAGCGGCCGAAGCGAGGCTCCGCCACATCAAATGGCTCCAGGACGCCTTCACCGCCGCCGAGGAGGCCCGGCCGCCCGTGATCGCCGCGATCCACGGGGGCTGCATCGGCGCCGGAGTCGATCTCGCCACCGCCTGCGACATCCGGCTCGCGGCGGCCGGCGCGTTCTTCCAGGTGGCGGAGGTCGATGTCGCCATAACGGCCGATCTCGGAACGCTTCAGCGTCTCACCCACCTGATTCCGGAAGGGGTGGTACGCGAGCTTGCCTATACAGGCCGCCGGATGGAGGCGGAGGAGGCTGGCCGGCTGGGGCTGGTCAACCGGGTCCTTGCCGATCGCGACTCCCTGGTCGCGGCCGGGCTCGAGCTCGCCGGGGCGATCGCCGCCAAGTCGCCGCTCGCCGTCGCCGGGGCCAAGATGAGCCTCAACTACAGCCGCGGGCGCACCGTCGAGGAAGGGTTGCGCCATGTCGCCTTGTGGAATGCCGGCGCGCTCGTCAGCGCCGATCTCACAGCTGCCATTCAGGGGCGGTTGAGCAAGCAGGTTCCTGAATTCAGGGATCTGGACGACTGACGTCTCTCGGGCGCAGCTACCTCCTTTAGCCCAGGCAAGGAACATAGGCGAAGCGGATCAGTTGACTGATCACCCCTTTCATTTCGGCAAAGGCACGAGCTTGGCCACTTCTCTTCGCGCCGTCTCCGACGCTTTCGCGTCTTCTTTCTTCAACAACGATTTCCAGCGCGGCCTGGCCCGCTGGAACCGCGCCCGCCTGACCCCCGCATTCCCCGAGGACGGCTGGCGGGGCGAGGAGGCGCGCGACTCGCGCATGCGCCTCCTGGAGGGAGAATTCCTTGATGCGCTCCGGGCCGAAGTCTCCGCGCAGGCCGCCGAGGTACCGATCGACCCGGATCGCTTCATCGCCTGGTTCGAGGCCCTTCGCGATCGTGGACCGGGCCAGCACGACCCGCTCTTCCAGTGGCTCGCGGAAGAGGCGGACCGGGACCAGATGCGCTGGTTCCTGGGGCAGGAGGCGGCGGGGGAGGCCGGGTTCGACGATCTGGTGGCCTACACCCAGATCAGGATGCCGGCCCGCGCCAAGCTGGAGTTCGCTCGCAATTACTGGGACGAGATGGGGCGCGGCAATCCCAAGGGCATGCATGGGCCGATGCTGGACGTTCTAATCGAGACCCTGGAGCTGGAGGCCGCCATCGACGAGACGGTCTGGGAGAGCCTCGCCCTCGCCAATGCGATGACGGCCATGGCGACGACCCGCCGCTATGCCTGGCATTCCGTCGGTGCGCTCGGAGTCATCGAGCTGACCGCGCCGGACCGATCCGCCGCCACCGCCGCGGGACTGCGCCGGCTCGGCTTCAATGCCGAAGAGCGGCGTTATTTCGACCTCCACGCGGTCCTCGACGTCAAGCACAGCGAGGCCTGGAATCGCGAGGCGCTCCGGCCACTGATCGAGGAAGATCCGCGGCGCGCGGCCGCGATCGCCGAAGGCGCCCTGATTCGGCTCGGCTGCGGCGCGCGCTGCTTCGAGCGGTACCGGGCCGAGCTTTGGTAATGATTCAGACCTCCGCGCGAACGGAGAGCCTCGCAAGTCCAAGCCGCTGGGGGGTCGATTCGGAAACGGGCCGGCTGACCGACGTCCTGCTCAGCCCGCCGACGCACCTCGCGATGGTGCCGTGCAACGCCGTCACCCGCGACAGCCTGGCTCGGGGCCTTTCGTCCTGCGCCGCCAGCGCCGGGGCGCAGCACCGCGCTTTCGCGTCCCGGCTGGAAGAGGCGGGGGTCAACTGTCACCTCATCCCGCCTAAGCCCGGCCTGTCGGATCTCGCCTTCACCCGCGATGCCGTATTCATGACTCCCTGGGGGCTGGTCGAGCTGCGCCCGTCGGAGCCCCATCGGCGCGGCGAGCCGGCCCATCTGGCCGCTGCGCTCAGGGCTCTGGGCGTCGAGACGCTGGGCGCGGTCGGCGAAGGCAGGGTGGAAGGCGGCGACGTCTGCCTGCTTCGGCCGGGCCTGGTCATGATCGGCATTTCCGGGGAGCGAACGGACGAGGCGGGCGCCAGGGCGCTCGGCGCGATCTTCGAGCGGCACGGCTGGCGGGCACTCTACACCCGGATCGACCCGCGCTACCTCCACCTCGACACCCAATTCAGCCTCGTTTCGCGGCATCGCGCCGTCGCGTGCCTCGACAGCCTGGAGAGCGGTTTCGCGGCGACGATGGCGGGCTTCGGCATCGAGCTGATCGCGGTGGCACCCGACGAGGTCGACCGGCTCGAGGCCAATCTGCTCAGCCTCGGCGGCTGCCGGATCGTCGCGCCCGCCGGCGAGACGCGGATCAACCGGCTGCTTCGGCGCCTCGGCCACGACCTGATCGAGGTCGAGATAGACCAGTTCGTCCGCTGCGGCGGCGGAGTCCATTGCCTGACCATGCCGCTCGCCCGCGCCGCGCCTCTGCCGTGACCGAGGCGGACGAGGGACTGCTCGACCTTCTTCGGGCGCTCGGAGCTGCGGAATATCGATTCGTCACCGTGACCCCGGAGACGCATCGCCGGCTGCTGGATCGCGACCCCGGCCGGCTCGCCCGGAATCTTCGCGATGTCTTCGGCTGGAACCTGCCGTTCGAGGAGGGGCTGCTTCCGGCGCCGGTCCGCCACGCGCTCGAGCGAAGCGGAATGATCGAGCGCAAGGACGGCCTGCTTAAAAGCTGGGTGCGAATCGCTTCGGTGGACGACCGGCTTTTCCTCCATTCCGCTTTCCCGACCGACGATTCGGACTCGGTCTTCTTCGGCCCGGACAGCTATCGCTATGCGCGATTCCTCGCCGCCGAGACGCCCCGACTCCCTGCGGTTCGCCGCCTCGTCGACATCGGCGCCGGCAGCGGAGTAGGAGCGATCGTGGCGGCGTCGCTCCTGCCCGGCGCCCGAGTCACCGCGACCGACATCAATCCGCTCGCCTTGCGCTTCGCCCGAATCAACGCCGTGCATTCGAAGGTCGACCTCGAGACGATCGAAACGGACAGTCTCGACGGCGTCGACGGACCCATCGACCTGGTCATCGCCAACCCCCCCTTCGTCTCCGACCCCGCCGGACGCCTCTATCGCGACGGCGGCGACATGCACGGAGCCCGCCTGTCGCTCGACTGGGTCCTCGCCGCCGCCCGCCGGATCGAGGCCGGCGGAACCGTCCTGCTCTATACCGGCAGCGCCGTCGTGGACGGCCGGGACGGCCTGCGGGAGGCCCTGGCGCGAGAGCTTCCGGACCTCGGCTGCACTCTGCAATATGCCGAGATCGATCCCGACATTTTCGGCGAGCTGCTCGGCGAGCCCGGCTACGAGGAGGTCGAGCGGGTCGCCGCGGTCGGAGCCGTCGTCCGCAAGGCGTGACTTGAATCCCGCCGTCGCCCCTGCTAACGGCCCCGGCGTGACGGCGCGGGAGAGGTCTCGCGACGAACCGATTTTTATGCTATCGGCATTTTCCTGATGGGCGGCCCAAGAGGTTGCTTAGGAAATGCTTTTCGACGGAGAGTGACGGGCCTTTATGCAAATCATCGTTCGCGACAACAATGTCGACCAGGCGCTGCGGGCGCTCAAGAAGAAGCTGCAGCGTGAGGGCGTCTATCGCGAGATGAAGCTTCGCCGTCACTACGAGAAGCCGTCCGAGAAGCGCGCCCGCGAGCGCGCCGCCGCGATCCGCCGGGCCCGCAAGCTCGAGCGCAAGCGCGCCGAGCGCGACGGCGGGGCGACCCGCTAAAAAGGGACTGTCCCTCTTTTTTGAGGGCATGCCATTGCTTCACGCGAGGGCGGCGATGTATCGCCGCCCTTCGCATTTCTAAGGGATGATCATGTCCGTCACCGCCGTACCTCTGCATCCCATCCGGAAGGGCTCGGTCGCCAAGCTCTGGATCGCCATCCTTCTGCTTGCCGCGCTTGCAGCCGCCTTCGCCTGGTGGGGCACGAGCGCCTTCCAGCCGGTGAGGACCGCGAGCGGAGTTGCGATCCAGACGCTCGCCGCGGGGTCGGGTCCGAAGATCACGGACCAGGACGTCATCGCGCTTCATTACAAGCTCCACGCCAAGAGCCTTGACGCCCCCGTCGTCGAGGACAGCCGCCAGACCGGCCAGCCCTTCGTTACCACCACGCAGGGCGTCTATCCCGGGTTCGGCGAGGGCCTTCAGCACATGCGCCCGGGCGGCTCCTACATCCTCACCCTTCCGCCCGGGACCCATGCGCCCGAGCCGATCCCGCCGGGCGCTCCGTTCACGAGCAAGGACAGCCTCGTATTCGAGATCGACGTCCTCCAGGTCGGAGCGGGCGAAGGTGCGCGCTACATGGAGATGCAGCGCATGCAGCAGCTTCAGCAGATGCAGCAGATGCAGCAGATGCAAAGCGGCGCCGCGGGCGGAGCGGAAGGCGCTCCGCCGGCCGGCGGGCGCTAAGGGACCGCACGTCGCCCCAGCGGAGGCTGGGA
>DASVUW010000343.1:0-8248 GCA_036386845.1 Allosphingosinicella sp.
CTTCGCACCTTTCCGCTGGTCGCGGTGGCCGCCTGCGGCTTCGTGCAGGCGGCGGAATCGCTGACCGTCGGCCAGCCCGAGGCGCTGGCGCGGATCGTCGAGGGGATCATCACCGGAATGGGCTTCATCGGCGGCGGAGCGATCCTCAGGCTCAAGGACAGCGTGAAGGGCACCGCCACCGCGGCGAGCCTCTGGGCGACCGGGGCGATGGGCACCGCGGTCGGGCTCGGAAGCTACGACGTCGCGATCGTCATTTCCCTGATCACCCTTCTGACCCTGTGGGCCCTCTCCCCGCTCAAGACCGAGCTGGTCCAGGAGCCGGACGGGAAGGAGACTCGGGTCGGGCAGGTGCTGGAAGGCGACGGACCACGGTGAGGGCGGCCTGACATAGGGGTTTTCCCGGCTTGCCCCTTCGCCCCGCCGCGCCTATATGCGGTCCACCTTCCTCGACATCGTTAGACGTTGAGGCTGGTCCCGGGGACGGGGCCGGCGGGGAAGGGCTTTTGCTTTTTACGGAGCGCCCGTGGCGGATCTTGCCGAAGTGACCCGATTGATCGAGCCGGCGGCGCAGGCCGAAGGCCTCAGCCTCGTTCGAGTCAAGATGATCGGAGGCACCGGCGACCCGACTCTGCAGGTGATGGCCGAGCGGCCCGACACGAGGCAGCTCACCCTCGACGATTGCGCCCGGCTTTCGCGACGGTTGTCGGCGCTGCTCGACGAAGAGGAGGCTGCGGGCCGCGACCCCATCCCGCACGCCTACCGGCTCGAAGTCAGCTCGCCCGGGATCGACCGGCCGCTGACCCGGCTCAAGGATTATGACGACTGGAAGGGGCATGAGGCCCGGATCGTGCTCGCCGAGAAGCTCGACGGACGGAAGGTGTTCGGCGGCGCGCTCTCGGGAACTGAAGGAGACTCGGTGCTGGTCGACGTGCAGGGGCTCGGCCCGACCGCGCTTCCGTTCGCGGCGATCCAGTCGGCCAAGCTCATCATGACCGACAGGCTCATCAAGGCGACCGCTCCGCTCAGCGCGGAAGGCGCCGATGAAATCGAACCGATAGAAGAAACAGAAGAAAAAGAGGAAGACTGACCATGGCCACCACCGCCCCGGGCGCTCCCGGCGCCGTTTCCGCCAACAAGGCCGAATTGCTCGCCATCGCCGACGCCGTCGCCCGCGAGAAGCTGATCGACAAGGCGATCGTCATCGAGGCGATGGAGGACGCGATCCAGCGCGCCGCCCGGGCCCGCTACGGCGCCGAGAACGACATCCGCGCCAAGCTCGACGGGACGTCGGGCGACCTTCGCCTGTGGCGGGTGGTCGAGGTTGTCGAGGCGGTCGACGATTATTTCAAGCAGGTCAGCATCGAGGACGCGCAGAAGCTCCAGCCGGGCGCGGTCCTCGGGGACTATATCGTCGACCCGCTTCCGCCGATCGAGTTCGGCCGGATCGCCGCCCAGGCCGCCAAGCAGGTCATCTTCCAGAAGGTCCGCGACGCCGAGCGCGAGCGCCAGTATGAGGAGTTCAAGGAGCGGGCCGGCGAGATCATCACAGGCGTCGTCAAGCGGGTCGAGTTCGGCCACGTCGTCGTCGACCTCGGCCGGGCCGAGGGAGTCATCCGCCGCGACCAGCAGATCCCGCGCGAGGTCGTCCGGGTCGGCGACCGGGTTCGCTCGCTGATCCTTTCGGTCCGCCGCGAGAATAGGGGACCGCAGATCTTCCTTTCCCGCGCCCATCCGGACTTCATGAAGAAGCTGTTCGCGCAGGAAGTCCCCGAGATTTACGACGGGATCATCGACATCAAGGCGGCGGCGCGCGATCCCGGAAGCCGGGCCAAGATCGGCGTGATCAGCTACGACAGCTCGATCGATCCGGTCGGCGCCTGCGTCGGAATGAAGGGCTCCAGGGTCCAGGCCGTCGTCCAGGAGCTGCAGGGCGAGAAGATCGACATCATCCCCTGGTCCGAGGACCTCGCCACCTTCGTCGTCAACGGCCTCCAGCCGGCGACCGTGAGCCGGGTGGTCATCGACGAGGAAGAGGGGCGGATCGAGGTGGTGGTTCCCGACGACCAGCTTAGCCTCGCCATCGGCCGCCGCGGCCAGAACGTCCGCCTCGCCTCGCAGCTCACCGGCTCGGCGATCGACATCATGACCGAGGCCGACGCCAGCGAGAAGCGCCAGCGCGAGTTCGTCGAGCGCTCGGAGCTGTTCCAGAAGGAGCTCGACGTCGACGAGACGCTCGCCCAGCTGCTCGTCGCCGAAGGCTTCGGGGCACTCGAGGAAGTGGCCTATGTCGAACTGGACGAGCTCGCCTCGATCGAGGGCTTCGACGACGAGCTCGCGACGGAGCTCCAGAGCCGCGCCGCCGAGGCGCTCGAGCGCCGCGAGGAAGCGTCGCGCCAGGAGCGCCGCGCTCTCGGCGTGTCGGACGAGCTGGCCGAGATGCCCTATCTCACCGAGCAGATGCTGGTGACCCTGGGCAAGGCCGGAATCAAGACTCTCGACGACCTCGCCGACCTCGCCACCGACGAGCTCGTCCAGAAGAAGCGTCCCGAGCAGCGCCGCCAGCGCGAGAGCAACCGCTCCGAGGACAAAGGCGGGATCCTCGCCGAATACGGCCTCAGCGACGAGCAGGGCAACGAGATCATCATGGCCGCCCGGGCGCACTGGTTCGAGGATGAAGGGGAGGACGCTGTTGCGGAACCCTCCCAATGAGACCGGTAAGCGGCTGAAGGGTGAAAGCCCCTCCCCTTCAGGGGAGGGGTTTGCGGTGGGGCTTGTCGGCGCGATCAACGCCGACGAGGCCTCACCTGAATCCACATCCCCCGCCCCAACCCCTCCCCTGAAGGGGAGGGGCTCGCATGTGCCCGAGCGTAAGTGCATCCTTTCCGGCGCGCATGACGAGCGGGACAATCTGATCCGGCTCGCGCTTTCTCCCGAAGGAGAAGTGCTCCCCGACGTTCGCGCCAAGGCTCCGGGCCGCGGCGCCTGGATCGGAGTCGACCGGCAGAGGCTCGAGACCGCCCTCGCCAAGGGCCGGCTCCGCGGCGCCCTGGCCAGGGCGTTCAAGGGCGCTCCACTCTCCATCCCCGAGGATCTCGGCGAGCGGATCGAATCCGCCCTGCGCCAGGCGGCGCTCGACCGGCTCGGCCTCGAGGCCCGGTCCGGGACTCTCCTCACCGGCTCCGAGCGGATCGAGAATGCCGCGCGCAAGGGCGAGGTCCACCTCCTCCTCCACGCCGCCGATGCCGGCGAGGACGGCAATCGCAAGCTGGACCAGGCCTGGCGGGTGGGCGAAGGCGGGCCCCAAGGTCTGGTGATTCCAGCCGAAAGGGCCATATTGTCATTGGCGCTAGGGCGCCAGAATGTGGTACATATCGCAATAATTGATCGTGCTGCCGCCGCGCGTGTCGAGCATGCGCTCGGGCGCTGGCGCGCTTTTATCGGATCCGAGGCTGGGGTAAGCGCCGTTGCGACGGGCACTCCGGACGCGTCGGCTGGGAATGTGAGCGAAGGAATATAATGAGCGAGACGTCAGATAAGCCGAAGCTCGGAGCGCGCGCCCCGCTGGGCCTGAAGCGCACCGTCGAGACCGGCAAGGTCAAGCAGAGCTTCAGCCACGGCCGCTCGAACACGGTCGTGGTCGAGGTCAAGAAGCGCCGCATCCTCGGGCCCCAGACCGCGCAGGAAGCCGCCCCCGCGCCGGTTGTCGAAGCGCCCAAGCCGGCCGCTCCGGTCGCGGCGCCTCCGGCCGCCCCCCGTCCCGCGCCCCCGCAGCGCCCGGTCGACGCCTCCACCCGCCGCGAGCTTCAGGAAAAGCTCCTTCGCGAGGCCGAAGAGGCGCGTCTCGCCCAGCTCGAGGAAGCGCGCCGCCGCGAGGACAAGCAGGCGCTCCAGGCGACGGAGGACGAGAAGCGCCGCGCCGAGGAAAATCGCCGCGCCGAAGAGGAAAGGGCCGAGCAGGCCCGTCTCGCGGCCGAGGAGGAGGCGCGCCGCCCCGCCGAGCCCGCGCCCGCCGCGGAGGCCGCCCCCGCAGCGCCAGCCGCCGAAGAGGAAGACGAGGATCGTCGCCCGGCCCACGCCCGACCCAAGGGGCACGCCCCTGCGCCCAAGCCGCCGGCCCGCCCGGTCCGCGGCCGCGACGACCGCCGCCATGCCGGCAAGCTCACCGTCACCCGCGCCCTTTCCGGCGAGGACGACAGCCGCGCCCGGAGCCTCGCGGCTCTGCGCCGCTCGCGTGAAAAGGAGAAGCGGGCCCACCAGCAGTCGGGCCCGTCCGCCAAGCAGGTCCGAGACGTGGTCGTCCCCGAGGCGATCACCGTCCAGGAGCTCGCCAACCGAATGGCCGAGCGCGGCGCCGACCTGGTGAAGGCCTTGTTCAAGATGGGCACGCCCGTCACGATCACGGAGACGATCGACCAGGACACGGCGGAGCTCCTGATCGAGGAATTCGGCCACCGGATGGTCCGCGTTTCCGAAAGCGACGCCGACATCCAGACCGAGACCGACGTCGACCCGGACGAGACGCTTCAGCCGCGTCCGCCGGTGGTCACCATCATGGGCCATGTCGACCACGGCAAGACCAGCCTCCTCGACGCGATCCGCGGCGCCAACGTCGTCTCAGGCGAGGCGGGCGGGATCACCCAGCATATCGGCGCCTACCAGGTCGCCCAGGCCGACAAGTCGAAGATCACCTTCCTCGACACGCCCGGCCACGAGGCCTTCACAGAGATGCGTCAGCGCGGCGCCAACGTCACCGACATCGTCGTCCTGGTCGTCGCCGCCGACGACGGGCTGAAGCCGCAGACGGTGGAGGCGATCAACCATACCAAGGCGGCAGGCGTGCCGATGATCGTCGCGATCAACAAGATCGACAAGCCCGGCGCCAATGCCCAGAAGGTGCGCGAAGAGCTGCTCCAGCACGAGATCCTGGTCGAGGACATGGGCGGAGAGGTCCAGGACGTCGAAGTGTCGGCTCTGAAGAAGACCAATCTCGACGGCCTTCTCGAAGCCATCTCGCTCCAGGCGGAGCTGTTGGAGCTGAAGGCGAACCCCAACCGTCCCGCCGAAGGCGCTGTGGTGGAGGCGAAGCTCGACAAGGGCCGCGGCCCGCTCGCGACCGTCCTCGTCCAGCGCGGCACTTTGAGGGTCGGCGACATCTTCGTCGTCGGCGCCGTCCCGGGCAAGGTCAGGGCGATGATCGACGACAAGGGCAAGCAGGTGAAGGAAGCCGGGCCGTCCGTGCCCGTCGAGGTGCTCGGACTGTCGGGCGTGCCGTCCGCGGGCGACACGCTGACCGTCGTCGAGAACGACGCCAGAGCCCGCGAGGTCGCGGCCTACCGGCAGAGCGTGCTCGACAAGAAGCGCACCACCTCCACTCCGATCAGCCTCGAGAACATGTTCGCGTCCAAGGCCAACCAGGCGATCGAGTTCCCGATCGTCGTCAAAGGCGACGTCCAGGGCTCGGTCGAGGCGATCTCCAGCGCCATCAACCGGATCTCGACCGAGGACATCAAGGCCCGGATCCTCCACGCCGGAGTCGGAGCTATCACCGAGAGCGACGTCATCCTGGCCTCGGCCAGCGGCGCCCCGATCATCGGCTTCAACGTCCGACCGAACGCCAAGGCGCGCGAGGTGGCCGAGCGCAGCAAGGTCGAATTCCGCTATTACGACGTCATCTACCACCTCACCGACTGGGTGAAGCAGGCGATGGCCGGCGAGCTGGGCCCCGAGATCATCGAGACGGTCATGGGCCGCGCCGAGGTCAAGGAAGTCTTCCCCGCCGGCAAGAAGGACAAGGCGGCCGGCCTGCTGGTCCTGGAGGGGGTCATCCGAAAGGGCGTTCATGCGCGCCTCACCCGGGAGGACGTCATCGTCTCCAAGACGACCATCTCGTCGCTTCGCCGCTTCAAGGACGATGTCGCCGAGGTCCGGGCGGGCCTCGAATGCGGCGTTCTCCTGGCCGACACGAACGACATCAAGCCGGGCGACCATCTCGAGGTCTTCGAAGTCGAGGAGCGCGCCAGGACGCTGTGACCGGGTGGCGGTCACGGCGGCGCCTGCGGGCCCGGCGCAAGCGGAAGGACGAGAGCTTCGGCTCCAAGCTCCTGGACTCCGTCGACGCCGTGGAGGTTGCGGGTATGGCGGCCGAAGCGGGGGCGGAGTTCGCCCCGCGAGTGGTCGGTCGCCTGGGCTGTTGCGTCGTTGAGGCGATCGGCAGCGCGGCCGCTCTCGTCGCCCTGTTGACCGTTCCGGCCTTCCTCCTGATGCATTAGGGTAAAGCGATGGTACGTCCCAAGGAATCCGCCGAAGGCCGCTCCGTCCGGCTGCTCCGGGTCGGCGAGCAGGTGCGCCATGCCTTGTCCGGCGTCCTGATGCGCGGCGACGTCCATGACGAGACCTTGGCGAGCCACCTCGTCTCGGTCACCGAAGTGCGAATGTCGCCGGACCTGCGCCATGCGACAGCCTTCGTGATCCCGTTGCTCGGCGCCAATGCGCAGGGCGTGCTCAAGGCGCTTCGGACCAATACCGCCTATCTGCAGAGCGAGGTCGCCCGGCGGGTGAACACCAAATATGCGGCGAAGCTCAAATTCCTCCTCGACGAAAGCTTCGACGAGGGCAGCCATATCGACAAGCTGCTGAGAGCGCCTAAGGTGGCTCAGGATCTGGAGAGAGATGAACAATAAGGCCGCCGCTCCACGGCCCGTCCCGTCCCGAGGGGCGAGAATGAAAGGAGCGAAGACGAATGCCGACAGTTACCGGCCGCACTGCATTCGGCATCGCCATGCCGCTTCTCGCGATGATGGCCCCTGTCGCCGTGTCCGCGCAGGACCTGCCGCCGGTCACCTACCCGCCGCTTCCCGCCGAGGCCGCCACTGCGGAGGCATTCGTTCCGAAGGGCTGGGAGATCGAAACTCGAGCCGAGGGCGATCTCGACGGCGACTCGAAGGCCGACCACGTTCTCATCCTTCGCAATCAGGATCGGGCCAACATTATCCCTGCGGAGATGTGCGGGGACGAGCTCGACACCAATCCGTCGATGCTCGCCGTCCTGCTCTCCAGGCCCGGCGGCGGCTACCGGCTCGCCGTCGAGAACCACGCGCTCATTCCGCGCCGCGCGAATTCCTGCCAGCTCGACGGCCTGACCGCGATCTCCATCGAGCGGGGCATCCTGGGCATGGATTTCGAGCGGATGATGAGCGCCGGCGGCTGGGATATGGGCTCGGCGGCATTCAAATGGCGCTGGCGCGACGGTGCGCTGAAGCTGGTCGGGTTCGATTATTCGAACATCAAGCGCAATACCGGCGCCATTGGCCGGTTGAGCGTCAATTACCTGACCGGGCGGGCGAAGATTTCGACCGGCAATATCGGCTCGGACCGCGAAACAGTGCGCTGGAAGGCGCTTCGCAGCCGGCGTGCGCCGACGATCAGCGAGGTGGGGGACGGCCTCATGTTCGATCCCGAAAAGCTGGTGAGCAACCTGCCATGACGTCGCCACCCTCGTCACTCCGGCGGAAGCCGGAGCCGAAGACGACCGAAGGTCAATCGATGAACACCGACAGTCGCAATCTTCGCACGGCCGTGTCCATGGATCCCGGATCAAGTCCGGGATGACGGGATCCTCCGGCCTCGATCTCGCCGCCCTCGGAGCGGCGATGGGGGAGGGCGATGTTACCCTCGAGCCGATGGCAGAAGGCCATCGCGAGGCCCTGAAAGCCGCCTGTGCGCAGGATCTCGATATCTGGTCCATCTACTCGACCTCCTATGGCCCCGATCATTTCGACGCCGCCTTCGACCTCATTCGGTCGCGTCCGAACTGGCGCTGCTTCTCGATCTTCGCGGGGGGCGGGATGGCTGGGATGAGCTGCTATCTCGGAATCGACCCGGATCGCGCCGTGCTCGAGATCGGCAACACCTATTACGTCCCGAAGCTGCGCGGCACCGGTTTCAACTGGCGGGTGAAGGACCTTATGCTGGACCGCGCCTTCGGCTGCGGCTTCCGGCGGGTGGAGTTCCGGGTCGATTCGCGCAACGGCCGGTCCCAGGCGGCGATGGGCAAGATCGGTGGCGTGCGCGAAGGCGTTCTCCGGCAGGACCGGATCACCTGGACGGGCCATGTGCGGGACACCGTGCTCTTCTCGATCCTCGCCGACGAATGGAAGCCGGCCGATGGGTCCTGACAATATCGTCTTCCAGGTCGCCACCTGGCTGATCCCGCTGGTCGTGGCGATCGTCCTCCACGAGATTTCGCATG
>DASVUW010000344.1:0-6853 GCA_036386845.1 Allosphingosinicella sp.
CTCGGCGAGTCGAGCCCGATCCACGGCTTCCTCGCGAAGAACCCCGCGGGAGGGCAGCATCACCTCTGCTACGAGGTACCGGACATCCACGAGGCCAAGGCCTGGTTCGAAGGCCAGGGCGCGAAGGTCCTCGGCGAGCCGCGCATCGGGGCGCACGGGACGCTTATCTTCTTCGTGCACCCGAAGGACATGGGCGGCGTTCTGACGGAGATCATGGAGAGTGCGAGCGAGGCGCATTAAGCGAATTTTGAGTTCGGGCCCGGCGGGCGTAAACGAGTCGAATGAGCGAGAAAGTTACGATCGAGATCAGCGACGATGACCTGCTGACGCTTCGCGAATGGGCGCGAAACAGCGAGCTTAGCCTCGAGACGCTCCTTCAGGAGGCTATCGCCCGCTATATGGAGCGGACCCGCCAATGGATCGAGGAGATCCGGGAGGCGGACGGAAGCCCGTCCTATACGCTGGAGGAGGTCAAGGCCCACCTTGCCGAGCAGCGGAGTCATTATCGCGGTGAAGCTGCCGAGTAGTGCGGCTGGAAATCAGGGCCACGGCGAGGGCTGATCTCGCTCGTATCTACCTGTTCAATGCGGAGCGAAGCTTAAACTGGGCGCGGCGCGTCGAAAGCCGCCTCCTCCAGCGGGCCGAGGCGCTGACCGTCGCGCCTCATGTCGGACGGCCAACGGCCGAACCGGGAGTGAGGCGGCTCTCCGTACCTGACATTCAATATGTTATAGACTACCGGATCGCGGAAAGCTGCGTTCGTATCCTGCGAATCTACAACACGCGAGAGATCGTTTGAGCACCGACAAGCCCACCCGTTCCGACTGGCAGGCCGCCGCCTCGAAGGAGGTGAAGGGCAAGGATATCGTCTGGCATACGCCGGAGGGGATCGAGGTGAAGCCGCTCTACACGAGCGAGGACGTCGAGGGGATCGACCCCGGCCTCCCCGGCTTCGCGCCCTACACCCGCGGGCCCTATGCCTCGATGTATACCGGCCGCCCCTGGACGATCCGGCAATATGCGGGCTTCTCGACCGCGGAGGATTCGAACGCCTTCTACCGGCGCAACCTCGCGGCGGGGCAGAAGGGGCTGAGCGTCGCCTTCGATCTCGCCACCCACCGGGGCTATGACAGCGACCACCCCCGAGTGGCGGGCGACGTCGGCAAGGCAGGGGTGGCGATCGACACGCTCGACGACATGAAGATCCTGTTCGACGGGATCCCGCTCGACACGATGTCGGTCTCGATGACGATGAACGGGGCGGTGCTGCCCGTCATGGCCTTCTACATCGTCGCCGCAGAGGAGCAGGGCGTCGCCCAGACGCAATTGTCGGGAACGATCCAGAACGACATCCTCAAAGAATTCGCAGTCCGAAACACCTACATCTACCCGCCGGCGCCCTCGATGCGGATCGTGGCGGACATCATCGCCTATACCTCGGAGCACATGCCGAGGTTCAACTCGATCTCGATCAGCGGCTACCATATGCTCGAGGCCGGAGCGACGGCGGTCCAGGAGCTGGCCTACACGCTCGCCGACGGAATGGAATATGTCCGGGCCGCCCGGGCCAAGGGCCTCGAAGTCGACGCCTTCGCGCCGCGGCTCAGCTTCTTCTTCGGAATTGGAATGAACTTCTTCATGGAGATCGCGAAGCTGCGCGCGGCGCGCACGCTCTGGCATCGGATCATGGAGGGGTTCGCAGCGAAGAATCCCAAGTCGCTGATGCTTCGGACCCACTGCCAGACTTCGGGCGTGTCGCTGACGGAACAGGACCCCTACAACAATATCGTCCGGACCACGGTCGAGGCGATGGCGGCCGTGCTCGGCGGCACCCAGTCGCTTCATACCAACAGCTTCGACGAGGCGATCGCCCTTCCCACCGATTTCTCGGCCCGAATCGCGCGCAACACGCAGCTCATCCTCGCGGAGGAGAGCGGGATCGCGAACGTCGCCGATCCGCTCGGCGGGTCGTACTTCATCGAGAGCCTGACGAAGGAGCTTGCCGACAAGGCCTGGGCCTTGATCGAAGAGGTCGAGGCGATGGGCGGAATGACGGTGGCGGTCGCCGAAGGGCTTCCCAAGCGTCGGATCGAGGAGGCGGCGGCGGCGCAGGCCGCCAAGGTGGACCGGGGCGAGACGGTGATCGTTGGAGTGAACCGCTACCGGCTCGAGGACGAGGCGCATCTCGACATCCTCCAGATCGACAACGACAAGGTTCGGACGGGGCAGGTGGCGCGGCTCGAGAAGGTGCGTTCGGAGCGTGACGAGGCGGCGGTGAAGGCGGCGCTAGATTCGCTTCGCGAAGGCGCGAAGGGCGATTCCAACCTTCTCGCCTTGGCCGTCGAGGCGGCGCGCGCCCGGGCGACCCTGGGCGAGATCAGCCAGGCCCTGGAAGACGCCTTCGGCCGCTATGGCACCACCCCCGAGCCGGTGAAGGGGATTTACGGCGGTGCCTATGAAGGCGACCCGCGCTGGGGTCGGGCCGGAGCCGGCGTCGAGGCTGTCGAGCGGCGGCTCGGCCGCAAGCCCAGGATGCTGGTCGCGAAGATGGGCCAGGACGGCCACGACCGCGGCGCCAATCTCGTCGCCTCGGCCTTCGCCGACCTCGGCTTCGAGGTGGTGCCGGGGCCGCTTTTCCAGACTCCCGAGGAGAGCGCCCGGCTCGCGGTCGACAGCCAAGTCGACGTCGTCGGCGCGTCCAGCCTCGCCGCGGGCCACAAGACGCTGGTGCCGGAGCTGATCGGCCATCTGCGCGAGCTCGGCCGGCCGGACATCAAGGTCGTCGTCGGCGGAGTCATCCCCGCCCAGGATTACGACATGCTCCGCGAGGCGGGGGTGCAGGCGATCTTCGGCCCGGGCACCAACCTGGTCGACGCGGCGGGCGAAGTGCTGAGGCTGCTGGGGCACAACATGCCCCCGCTCGAGGAGGCCGCCGAATGAGCGAGGACGACGAAAGCAATCTCCTCGCCTCGGAGGCGCCGCACCGCCAGGGGGATCTCGTCCTCTACGATTATTTCAAGCATCTGACGACCTTGTCGCTCCTGACGCTCGGCGGAATCCTCACCCTCGCTCAGACCGGGCGCGGGGCCGAGATGAAGCTGCCGACCGTCCTGATGGCGGTGGGCCTCGTGACGCTCGCTGGGGTCGTCTCATTCACCGCCTCCGGCGAAATCGCGAGGGCTCATTTCCACGGAGAAGCGCCCAAGCGGGTGGACCTGTACCGCAAGGCGGCGCCCGCCTTCCTGTCGCTGGGCGTCGGGGTGTTCCTTTTCCTGTTCGGCAAGGCCCTCGGGAAGTGATGAGGCCGGGCCATGCCGGG
Source organism: Allosphingosinicella sp. (assembly GCA_036386845.1). Taxonomy (GTDB): domain Bacteria; phylum Pseudomonadota; class Alphaproteobacteria; order Sphingomonadales; family Sphingomonadaceae; genus Allosphingosinicella. Next base: position 3,320 of record DASVUW010000344.1, read on the forward strand.
GCGACGGCGAGGTAGGAAGCCGTCCGGCTCAACATGTTTCACCATTGAACTCGCCATGCGCGCCGCGGGTGGATAGATGGACGCCGAAACAAGCTCAGGGTGACGTTTAAGACGATGACCGAATGCCGCTCCGACTGGACCCGCGAGGAGATCCGCGCGCTCTTCGACCTGCCCTTTCCCGACCTCCTGTTCGAGGCGCAGTGCGTCCACCGGCGCTTCCATTCGCCGAGGGCGGTGCAGCTTTCGACCCTGCTCTCGATCAAGACCGGCGGCTGCCCGGAGGATTGCGGCTATTGCAGCCAGTCCGCCTTCGCCAAGTCGGATCTCAAAGCCGAGAAGCTGATGAACGTCACCGCCGTCCTCGCCGCTGCGAGCGAGGCGAAGGCGGCGGGTTCCGGCCGCTTCTGCATGGGGGCGGCATGGCGGGAGCCCAAGGACCGGGACATGGACGCGCTGTGCGCCATGGTCGCCGGCGTCAAGGCGATGGGGCTGGAGACCTGCATGACGCTGGGAATGCTGACGCAGGACCAGGCCGGCCGGCTGGCCGCCGCCGGCCTCGACTATTATAATCACAATATCGACACTTCGCCGGAGAATTACGGAAACGTCATCACCACCCGCAGCTTCGGGGAGCGGCTCGACACGCTCGAGAATGTCCGGGCGGCGGGCATGGCGGTGTGCTGCGGCGGGATCGTCGGAATGGGCGAGGGGCGGGAGGACCGGGTCGGCTTCCTGCACGCGCTTGCGACCCTTCCAGCGCATCCCGAGAGCGTTCCGATCAACGCGCTCGTGCCGGTGAAGGGTACCGTGCTCGGGGACATGCTTGCGGACACGCCGCTCGCCCGGATCGATGACGTCGAGTTCGTCCGAACGGTTGCGGTCGCCCGAATCACGATGCCCCGCTCGATGGTCCGGCTGTCGGCCGGCCGGGAGAGCATGGGCGAAGCCACCCAGGCGCTCTGCTTCCTTGCAGGCGCGAACAGCATCTTCACCGGCGACAAGCTCCTCACGACGGGTAATGCCGGTGCGGGCGCGGATGCCGCGCTGTTCGGGAAGCTCGGACTAGTGCCGATGACCGGCGAGGAGCGGGCGCGGGTGGCGGCGGAGTGAAGGAAAGCCACCTTCTTGCTCTGGCCATCTTGGCGGCGCTTGCTTGGGCGACTTCGTCCGCCTTCGAGTATTATGTCACAACCCTCAACAGCGATTGTGGCTATACCCCTGCCGAAGCGTGCACCCACATTGCACGCAGTCAGCAGAATATGATCATCTGGCGAGGCTTGGCCGTTCTATTTGCTATGATCACCGTTCTCTTGCTTGCACGGAAGCGCTCATGTTCAAAAAAATTCTGATCGCGAACCGGGGCGAGATCGCCTGCCGCGTCATCCGCACCGCGAAGAAAATGGGCATCGCGACGGTCGCGGTCTATTCGGACGCCGATGCCCGCGCGCCCCACGTGAAGATGGCGGATGAGTCAGTCAGGCTCGGGCCTCCGCCGGCAAGCGAGAGCTACCTCAACGCCGATCTGATCATCGAGGCCTGCCGGGCGACGGGGGCCGAGGCGGTTCATCCCGGCTACGGCTTCCTGTCCGAGCGGGAGAGTTTCGCCCGGGCGCTGGAGGGGGCGGGGATCGCGTTCATCGGGCCGCCGCCGGGGGCCATTGCGGCGATGGGCGACAAGATCGAATCGAAGAAGCTCGCGCGCGAGGCGGGGGTGAGCGTGGTGCCGGGCTTCGTCGGCGAGATCGACGATACCGAGCATGCGGTGAGGATCGCCGGAGAGATCGGCTATCCGGTGATGATGAAGGCCTCGGCCGGCGGCGGCGGCAAGGGCATGCGGCTCGCCTATGGCGAGAAGGACGTCCGCGAAGGTTTCGAGGCGACCAAGCGCGAGGGGCTCGCAAGCTTCGGCGACGACCGGGTGTTCATCGAGAAGTTCGTCGAGAATCCCCGCCACATCGAGATCCAGCTGATCGGCGACAAGGCCGGCAACCTCCTCTATCTGGGCGAGCGCGAATGCTCGGTTCAGAGGCGGCACCAGAAGGTGGTCGAGGAAGCGCCGTCGCCGTTCGTCACGCCCGAGATGCGCAAGGCGATGGGCGAGCAGGCCGTCGCCCTGGCGCGCGCCGTCGGCTATTTCAGCGCCGGCACCGTCGAGTTCATCGCCGGGGCCGACCGGAGCTTCTACTTCCTCGAGATGAACACCCGGCTCCAGGTCGAGCATCCGGTGACCGAGGAGGTGACCGGGCTGGACTTGGTCGAGCTGATGATCCGGGTCGCCGCGGGCGAGGCTTTGCCGTTCGGACAGGACGAGGTGAAGCTGAACGGCTGGGCGATCGAGAACCGGGTCTATGCCGAGGACCCCTATCGCGGCTTCCTGCCGTCGACGGGTCGGCTCGTCCGTTATCGGATCCCGGCGGCCTCCAGGGGGGGGGAGGGGATCACCCGGATCGACGACGGGGTCGAGGAGGGCGGCGAGGTTTCGATGTTCTACGATCCCATGATCGCCAAGCTGGTCACCTGGGCCCCGACCCGGGAGGCGGCGATCGACCGGCAGGTGGAGGCGCTCGATTCCTTCGTGGTCGAGGGGATCGGCCACAATGTCGATTTCCTTTCCGCTCTGATGCAGCATCCGCGCTTCCGGGAGGGGCGGCTCACCACCGGATTCATCGCCGAGGAATATCCGGAAGGGTTCCAAGGCGCCCCCGCGGACGACCTGCTGGTGGAGGACCTGGCGGCGATCGCGGCGATGCTGGCGATGGAGAGCGAGGCCCATGCCTGCTCGGTGAGCGGACAGCTCGGCGATCCCGTGACTCCGGCGGAGGAGCGGGTCGTTCGGCTCGGCGGACGAAGCTTCTCGATAAGGTTCGACGGATTCGAGGGCGGGCTGCTGGCCTATCTGGACGAAGGCGAGGGCCGCGAGCTGATCGGGCGCTGGGAGCCGGGCCAGCGATTGTTCAAGGGCATGATCGACGGCCGGAGCCGGATCGTCCAGGTGGCTCGGCGAGGCCGGCAGTGGCGTCTGACCACGCGCGGCGCGTCCCATGTCGTGGAGGCTCTTCCGGCGCACGTCGCCGAGCTCAGCCGGTTCATGATCGAGAAGGTGCCGCCGGACCTTTCGCGATTCCTCCTCTGCCCGATGCCGGGCCTCCTGACCGCCCTCAATGTCGGCGAAGGGGACAAGGTGGAGGCGGGGCAGCCGCTCGCCGTCGTCGAGGCGATGAAGATGGAGAATATCCTGCGCGCCGAAAAAGCCGGGGTCGTGAAGTCGGTGTCGGCCGCGCCGGGCGACAGCCTGGCGGTGGACGCGGTGATCCTGGAGTTCGAATAAGCGCGATGGACGCGACCGGCAGGGTTGAGCGGCTCGGCGGCCGGATCCGCCGGATCCTCGCGCCCAATCCGTCGCCCTTCACCCATACGGGCACCCAGACCTACATCGTCGGCGAGGGCGAGGTGGCGGTGATCGATCCCGGGCCCGACCTGCCGGCGCATCTCGAAGCGCTTGTGGCCGCGCGCGCCGGCGCGCGCGGCGCGGCG
>DASVUW010000345.1:0-13287 GCA_036386845.1 Allosphingosinicella sp.
GACATTGGGCAGGCCGGCGATCCGCTCGACCAGATAGGCGGACATCGTTTCCTCGAGCGGGCGGCGCGCGATCAGGGTGACGCGCCGGGCGTGGCCGGCGAGGAAGACCACCGCCTGCCCGGCCGAATTGCCGCCGCCGACCAGGGCGACCTCGTGGCCCGCGGCGAGCTTCGCCTCCAGCGGCGAGGCCCAATAATGGACTGACGAGCCCTCGAAATCCTCGAGGTTGGAGACGGCGAGGCGGCGATAGCGGGCGCCGGTGGCAAGGACGAGGGCTCGGGCGCGGATCCGTTCGCCATTGGCAAGGGTGAGGCGGCGCCCGCCACCCTCGTCGCATTCGAGCTTCACCGCCTCGTCGGGGATCGCCATCTCGACTCCGAACTTCTGCGCCTGGTTGAAGGCCCGGGCCATCAGAGCCATGCCCGAGATTCCGGTGGGGAAGCCGAGATAATTCTCGATCCGGGCCGAGGCCCCGGCCTGCCCGCCGAAGGCGCGGCAGTCGAGCACGAGCACGCTCAGGCCTTCGGACGCGCCGTAGACGCCGGTGGCGAGCCCGGCCGGGCCGGCGCCGACCACGGCGACGTCGAAGACCCGGTCCTGATCGATCGGCCCGACCAGTCCGAGACAGCGGGCGAGGCAGGCTTCGGTCGGATTACGGAGCAACTGGCCATCCGGGCAAAGCACGATGGGAAGCTCTTCCGGAGCGACGTGGAAGCGCTCGACGAGGGCTCGGGCGTCGAAATCCTTGTCGGCGTCGAGCCGCTGGTGGGGATGGCCGTTGCGCGACAGATAGCCTTCGAGCCGGAGCAGATCGGCACTCCCCTGGCGGCCGACCAATATGGGCCCGCCGGTGCCGGTCTCGATCAGCCCGACGCGCCTCAGGATGAGCGCCCGCATGATCCGCTCGCCGGCCTCGGCTTCCGCGACCAGAAGCGCGCGAAGCCGCTCCGGCGGGATCACGACCGCCTCCACCTCGCCGCGCGCCTGCGCATCGACAAGCGCCGGCTGCCCCGACAATTGGGCGAGCTCGCCGAGGAAGGCGCCCGGCCCGTGGGTGACGATGAGCTGGCCGGCCTCGCCTTCGCGGGCGGGCCGGGTGATCTCGACCTCGCCGGCGAGGATCAGGCTGAGGCCGTGGCCGCTCTCCCCGCTTCGCACCAGCATCTCACCGTCGGCATAAAGGCGCCTGCTCCCGAAGCGGCCGAGGCGCTCCATCTCCGCCGGCGACAGCGAAGGATATCTTTGCGCGGTCCGGCTGTCCGGGGTCGGCGAGATCGTCTCGGCCATGACCAGGGCTCAGGCCGTTGGACGGTGCAAGGGGAGCGGGCTTTGGTTCACGTCGCGACCGGGCTGATGATCAGAGTGGCGCTTTCCTCTACGGCCTCGCCGCGGATGAAGGCCAGCAGGTCCGCGTTGATGATCTCGGGATGGGTCGCCGCCATGCCGTGCGGCAGGTCCTGATAGGTCTTGAGCACCCCCTTCCTCAGAAGCTTCACGGCCAGCGGGGCGGAATCGGCATAGGGCACGATCTGGTCGCCCTCGCTGTGCATGACGAGCACCGGCACATCGATCGCCTTCAGATCCTCGGTGAAATCGGTTTCCGAGAAAACGGCGATGCAATCGTAGGCCGCCTTGATCCCGCCCATCATCCCCTGGCGCCACCAATTGCGGATCAGGGCCTCGACCGGCTCGACGCCGGGCCGGTCGAAATTGTAGAAGGGGCCGGAAGCGAGATCGAGATAGAATTGCGAGCGGTTCCTGGCGAGCCCCGCCCGAAGCCCGTCAAACGCTTCTATCGGCGTTCCGCCGGGGTTCGATTCCTTGCGGACCATCACCGGCGGGATGGCGTTGATCAGGACCGCCTTCGCGACCCGGCCCGGCCGCGCCCGGGCGACATAGCGGGTGACCTCGCCGCCGCCGGTTGAATGGCCGATATGGACGGCGTTCCTCAAGTCCAGGGCTTCCGCCAGCTCCGCGACGTCGGCCGCATAGGTGTCCATCTCGTTGCCCCAGTCGGTTTCGGTGGAGCGGCCGTGGCCGCGGCGGTCGTGGGCGACGACCCGATAGCCCTCGGCGAGGAAGTACATGACCTGGTTGTCCCAGTCGTCGCTGCTGAGCGGCCAGCCGTGATGGAAGACGATCGGCTGCGCATCTCGCGGGCCGAGATCCTTGTAGAAGATCCGGGTCCCGTCGCGGGTCGTCAGCATGTTCATCGGAAATACCCTTCCTCGAATCGCGGCGGCCGCTAACGGCGCTTCCGGACGCGGCGAGACCGCCCGCTTCGTCGAATCCGTTTCGGTGCCGTTATCCTGCACCCATTACAGGCCGAAGTCTCGGAGGAATCGCACGGCACCGGCCGCACCTGTGCGCCACTCGTCCGCGCAAATCGGAAATTGGTGCCAGGCACCAATTACGGCGGCGGAAAAAGAAATAATTTCAGCGACTTGAAAATTGGTGCCTGGCACCAATTTCCGATTTGCGCGCGATTTTCCGATTTACGGGTTGCAACCGCCAGATTGAGATTTGCGCCTTGCAAGAGGGGGCTTTCAGTCCGATTGAGCCTGGAAGCTCGGGGCGCAGCCCCGGCAAGCCGAGGACGTCCGATGACCGCCGCCACCTCCCGCTCCGGCTACGACATCGAAAGGCTTGACCCCGCCCGCCGGGACGGTTTCGCCGCCCGGCTCAGCGCCGAGGAGCGGCGGGTCATCTTGGACCAGGGTACCGAGCCCGCTTTCTGCGGCACCCTGCTGAACAACAAGTCGGCCGGAATCTACGCCTGCCGGCTGTGCGGGCTTCCCCTCTTCCGCTCGGAGGGGAAGTTCGAGAGCGGCACCGGCTGGCCGAGCTTCACCCGGCCGTTCGATCCGGACCATGTCCGCGACATCGAGGACCGAAGCTACGGAATGGTCCGGGTCGAGATTCGCTGCGCCCGCTGCGACGGCCATCTCGGCCACGTCTTCCCCGACGGCCCGCCGCCGACGGGGCTTCGCTACTGCCTCAACTCGGTGTCGCTGGAGTTTTTCGAGTCGGAAGGAGAGATCGAGCAGCGCACGAATTCGGGCGGGGGTTAGCATAGCTGTTCCCCTCTCCCTGCAGGGAGAGGGAGGGGCCCGCCGCGAAGCGGTGGGAGGGTGAGGGCCTACTGAATCCCTTCCCCACAGGCCCTCACCCTGGTTCGCTTCGCGAACCTGTCCCTCTCCCCTGCAGGGAGAGGGGTTCCTCAAGCCGCCCTCGATTTCTCCATCGCTTCCGAGGCTTCGAGCCAGCGGCGCTCCGCCTCGGCGAGCTTCGCGCCGGTCTCGGCGAGGAGCTTCATCAGCTCGCTCATCGTTCGCTTGCCGTCCTCCGGGCCGGCGGAGACGGGGTCGAACATCGCCCGCTCGATCTCGGTCTTGCGCTTCTCCAGCTTCGCGATCTCCGCCTCGGCGGCCTGGGCCGTCTTGCGGAGCGACTGGCCCTGGGCGCGCGCCTCCGCCTCGGCGCGGCGCTCGTCCTTTCGGCTTTTCTTCGCCCCGGACCGATCGCCGCCGCCCTCCTGGTTCCGGCCCAGGATGAGGTCGGTATAATCGTCGAGGCTTCCCGAAAATTCGCGCGCGGTGCCGCCGTCGACGAGCACCAGCCGGTCGGTGGTGAGCTCCAGCATGTGGCGGTCGTGGCTGACCAGGACGACCGCGCCCCGATAGTCGTTCAGGGCCTGGACGAGGGCCTCGCGGGCGTCGACGTCGAGATGGTTGGTGGGCTCGTCGAGGATGAGCAGGTGGGGCGCTTCGCGGGTGATCAGCGCAAGCGCGAGTCGGGCCCGCTCGCCGCCCGACATGTCGCCGACCCGCATCACCGCCTTGAGTCCGGAAAAGCCGAAGCGTCCGAGCTGGGCGCGGACCGCGGCCGGGGTCGCCTTGGGCATGAGCCGGGCCATGTGCTGGAGCGGGGTCTCGTCGCCGTTCAGCTCTTCGACCTGATACTGGGTGAAATAGCCCACCTTGAGCTTGCCGGAGGCCCGCATTTCCCCTTCCATCGGCGGAAGCTGGGCGGCGAGCAGGCGGGCGAGGGTCGTCTTGCCGTTGCCGTTGCGCCCGAGCAGGGCAAGGCGGTCGTCCGGGTCCAGGCGCAGGTCGAGGCGCGAGAGGACCGGATTGCCGGGCGCATAGCCGACGGCGGCCATGTCGAGCTGGACCAGCGGCGGCTTCAATTCGGCGGGGCTCGGGAAGTCGAAGCTGAGGCTCGGATCCTCGGCGACGGCGGCGATCGGCGCCATCCGCGCCAGCGCCTTGACCCGCGACTGGGCCTGCTTGGCGGTGCTCGCCCGGGCGCTGTTGCGGGCGATATAATCCTGGAGCCTCGCGCGCTGCGCCGCCTGGTTGGCCCGAGCCGATTCCAGCTGCGCCAGCCGCTCCGCGCGCTGGGTCTCGAACGCATCGTAGCCGCCCGGATAAAGGGTGATCTTCCCCTGCTCGAGATGGAGGATATGGTCGGCGACATTGTTGAGGAGATCGCGCTCGTGGCTGACGATCAGCATCGTCGCCCGATAGCCCTTGAGGAAATTCTCGAGCCAGAGCGTCGCCTCGAGGTCGAGGTGGTTCGACGGCTCGTCGAGGAGCAGCAGGTCGGGCCCCGAGAAGAGCAGGGCCGCGAGCGCGACGCGCATCCGCCAGCCGCCCGAGAAGCTGTCGAGCGGCCTTTGCTGCATCGCTTCGTCGAATCCGAGCCCGACGAGGATCCGAGCCGCCTTGGCCGGAGCGGCATGGGCGCCGATCGCGTTCAGCCGGTCGTGGATGTCGCCGAGCCGGTGGGGGTCCGCCGTCTCCTCCGCCTCGTGGAGAAGCCGCGCCCGCTCGACGTCGGCGGCGAGCACCGTCTCGAACGGGGTCGCCGCGCCGGCCGGGGTCTCCTGGGCGATATAGCCGATCCGGGCCGCCCGAGGCATTTCCGCCGCCCCGCCGTCCGGATCGAGAAGCCCGGCGACGACCCGCATCAGGGTCGATTTGCCCGCCCCGTTGCGCCCGATCAGCCCGACCCGCCCGCCCGGCGGAAGCGAGGCGGTCGCGCCGTCGAGGATGGTCCGACCGCCGAGACGGACCGTGATCGAATTGAGGTTGAGCATCGAGAGCCCCTAGCAACCCGCCCTCGGGCCTGACGCGAAAAAATGGTCGGGGAGAGAGGATTCGAACCTCCGGCCCCTGCCTCCCGAAGACAGTGCTCTACCAGGCTGAGCTACTCCCCGACCGGATCCGGCTCGAAGGCCGCCCGGGAGACAGGCCGCGCTCAATAAGGGAGGGTTGGGGCGAGCGCAAGCGCGCTGAAAATCCTCCCCCGCATTTGCGGGGGAGGGGGACCAGGCGAAGCCTGGTGGAGGGGCCTTGCTGCCTCCACAGAACCCCTCCACCGCGCTTCGCGCGGCCCCCCTCCCCGCGAAATCGCGGGGAGGATTTCTACCGCCCGAGCGCCGCGATCATCTCGGCGATGCTGGTGAATTTCTCGCGCGGACTGCCCTCCCTCGCCCGCCCCGTCTCCGCGGCCTCGATCCGTTGCCAGTCCCTGAAAGCCACAGGCTCGACCCCGCGGGCGTGGAGCAGGGTGTCGAGGCCCGCCCCGCCGGTGCGGCCGCCGTTCCCGGGCGGGCAGTCGGAGTGGATCGTCTCGGCGACCTCGAATCCGTCGGGGCGGTTGGTTCCGATCGTGCCGGTCGGGCCGCGCCTCGCCCAGCCGACGCAATAGAGGCCTCCGCCGATCACTCCGTCGCGGTTGGCGAATCGGCCGCGCCCATGCTCGTAGGGGACGCCCTCGATCGGCGGGGTCTGGTAGCCGATGCAGCTGATCACCAGGCCGCAGTCGACCGAGTAGCGCTCGCCGGTCCCGACCGATCTCAAATCGTCGGTCAGCCGGGTGCGCTCGACGATCAGCCTTTCGACCCTTCCCCGGCCCTCCACGGCTACCGGCATCGCGAAGAAGTCGAAGTCGATCGTCTTGGCCTTGCCCTGGGGAAGGCCGGCGAAGCTGCGCAGGTGGGTGACCGACTTGCGCATGCCCGGCTCAAGCAGGGCGTCGTCGGCCTCCGGAGGGAAGTCTGCGAGGTCGACCCGGGGCGCCGCCCCCTCGAGATGGCCGAGCTCGCCCAGCTCCTTCGGGGTCATCGCGATCTGGTGAGGGCCGCGGCGGCCGAGCACGTGGACGGTCCGGATCGAACTGCCTTCGAGAGCGTCGAGCGCTCGGCCGACGATGTCGGAGCCGGCAAATTCGGTCCTCGTCTTGGCAAGGATCCGGGCGACGTCGAGCGCGACGTTGCCGTTGCCGATCACCGCCGCGGCGGCCACGTCCAGGGGTGGGTCGAGGTCTGCGTAATCGGGATGGCCGTTATACCAGCCGACGAAAGCGGCGGAGCCGACGACCCCGGGAAGGTCGCTACCGGGCAGCTCGAGCGGCCGGTCGTTCGGGGCTCCTGTCGCAAGGACGACGGCGTCATAGAGGCCGGCCAGTTCCGCGACGCTGATGTCCGGCCCGACGCAGACATTGCCGACGAAGCGGACATTGGCCGAGAGCGCCACCTTCTCGTAGCGGCGGTAGACCGCCTTGATCGACTGGTGGTCGGGCGCGACCCCCGAACGGATCAGGCCGTAGGGGACGGGGAGCCGGTCGATCATGTCGATCTGGACCTCGTCGCCGTAGAGCTTCTGGAGCGCCTCGGCGGTGTAATAGCCCGCCGGGCCGGAGCCGATGATCGCCACATGCCGCATCTTGCCCGACCCTCCCGATAGGTGAAGGCGATGCTAACGCCGCGCCCGAGCGAGGCAAGCCGCCTTCGTCATTGCCGGTTCAGGCAGGCGGGTGCATGGCCGGCGTCATGAAAGCCCTTCCCCTTCTCGCCTCCGCCGTCGCGGCTTCCGTCGCCGCCCCCGCTCTCGCGCAACCGGAGGACGAGCGAGCCCAGGCCAGCATCCCCTTCGCCAACCAGCGCCACGCAATCCGCAACTTCGAGGCTCCGAACGACCGGATCCTCTATCTCCAGGACCGGCAGCGCCGCTGGTACCGGGCCGATCTCGGCTATTGCTTCGGCCTCAAATGGGCGAACGCGATCGGCTACGACACGCGCGGCGGGCTCAGCCTGGACAGCTTCGGGGCGATCCTGGTCGACGGCGAGCGCTGCCCGATCGTCTCGCTGACTCGGAGCGAGGGGCCTCCGAGGAAGGCGAAGAAGAAGCGCTCCGCCTAGCCGTCATTCCGGCGAAAGCCGGAAACCATGAACACCGAGCTTTGCAAAGAGGCGAGGCCGCCTCACTTTCATTTCCGCCTACCGTGTTCATGGATCCCGGCCTTCGCCGGGATGACGATCAGCCCTTTGCGCCGCCGCTCCGGTCCTCGAGCAAGGCCGCGCCCTGGCTTCGGATGAGGGGCTCGATCATTCCCCGGAAGAAGGTCAGGGCCGGCGGCAGGTTCACGGTCATCCGGACCACCGAATCCTGGATGTCGATCTGCACCGACACCTGCTGGCCCATCGCGCCGACGTCGAGGTCGAGCCGGTCGCCGGTCCAGCGCGAGGCCACCTGGGCTCCGCCCGGTATGTGGTCGGTCAGCTTCCCGACATTGCGCTCGATGCGGCGCCGAGCCTCTTGGGATCCGAGCTTGTGGGGAAGGTCCACGGTCAATGGAGTAGTCATTCGAGCGCCCTTAGCCGCGCCGGGCGCTTCCCACCAAGGCTTTTCGCGCTGTGGTGCGGCGGGCACACTCGCCGCGCTTTCTTGCGTTGCAGCAGAAAACCCTTCCCTGCGGCGGGGATATACATAAGTTGGGAACGATCGGCGGCGGGGGTCGCCATTTAAGGGGGATTTCAAATGGTTCGCACCTCGCGCGTTGCTCTGCTGACCGGTCTTTCCGCGCTGGCCATGGGGGCCGCGCCCGCCCTTGCGCAGGATACGGCCGCGGCGACTGCCGCCGCCCAGGACGAGGCGACCGCCGAAGCGGATGCCCAACCCGCGCCGGATTCGACCATCGTCGTCACAGGCACCCGGCGGAGCGACCGCACCATCGCCGACAGCCCCGTTCCGGTCGACGTCATCGGCTCCGAGGCGATCATCAATTCGGGCCAGACCGAGACCAACAAGATCCTCAACCAGCTGGTCCCTTCCTTCAACTTCCCCCAGCCGTCGATCGCCGACGGCTCGGACGCCCTTCGCCCGGCCACCCTGCGCGGCCTCAGCCCGGACCAGACGCTGGTACTGATCAACGGCAAGCGCCGCCACGTCTCCTCGCTCCTCAACATCAACGGAACGGTCGGACGCGGAAGCGCGGCCGTCGACATGAACCTCATCCCGGGCCTCGCCATCGGCCGGGTCGAGGTCCTTCGCGACGGCGCTGCCGCCCAATACGGCTCCGACGCGATCGCCGGAGTGATCAACATCCAGCTCAAGAATTCCAGCAGCGGCGGCCGCGCTTCGGTAACCTGGGGCAAATATTACACCACCATCGACAACGTCGCCAACGTCACCGGCCTCCAGCTCAACGGCGGCCAGCCGCAGCTCGACCCCGCCGACAACCGCTACCTCCTCGCCAACACCAACGGCGATCGCGAGGCCAGGGACGGGCGTCAGCTCTCCATGGGCGTCAATGTCGGGATCCCGATGGGCCCCAACGGCTATTTCAACGTCACGGCCGAGTTCCGCGACCGCGACCGCACCAACCGCGCCGGCTTCGACCTCAGGCCCAATTACAACCGCCCCGCGCCGCCGGCCTTCGACCCGCGCGAAGCGGACTTCAACCGGCTCCAGTTCCGCTTCGGCGATCCCGACACCGTCGACTACAATCTGTTCGCCAATTTCGGGATGGAGCTGGGCGAGGACGTGGAGCTTTACGGCTTCGGCTCCTACGGCCATCGCGACACGGTGAGCGCCGCCAACTACCGGCAGGCCGGCTCGGTCCAGAATCGCGACTTCAGCGCTCTCGCACCCAACCAGGCTCCGAATGCGGCCAATTTCGTCGCTCTGACCCCGGACGGCTTCCTTCCGCTCATCGACACCGACCTCGACGACTTCGCGACGACCGTCGGCCTTCGCACGACCCTGGCCGGCTGGAAGGCCGATCTCTCCTTCGGCCACGGCCAGAACAGCTTCGACTATACGGTGCGCAATTCGCTCAACACGTCGTTCGGGCCTCAGAGCCAGAAGGTGTTCGACGCGGGCGGGCTGTTCTACGCCCAGGACATCGCCAATCTCGATTTCTCCAGGGAGTTCGCGATCGGCGGCTTCGCAAAGCCGCTCTCGGTCGCGGCCGGCGCCGAATATCGCAAGGAGAATTTCGAGATCCGGCCGGGCGAGCTCCAGTCCTTCGCCACCGGTCCCTTCTTCAAGGCGTCGTTCACGACCACGGCGGCGAACTGCACGACCCAGCAGGGAGGCTTCAACGCCACCAGCGGCGTGTGCAGCTTCCCGGGTCGGGCCGCCCCGGCCGGCACCCAGGGCTTCCCGGGCATTCCCGCCTCCAGCGCGACCGACGTCGGCCGCCACAGCTGGGCGGCCTATGTCGAGCTCGACGCCGATCCGATCGAGGGGGTGACGACCACCATCGCCGGCCGCTACGAGCATTTCTCCGACTTCGGCTCGACCTGGAACGGGAAGTTCGCGGCGCGCTGGGAGCCGGTGGAAGGCTACGCCGTTCGAGGCTCGGTCTCGAACGGCTTCCGGGCCCCCTCGCTTCACCAGCAATTCTTCACGACCACCTCGACCAACTTCATCGGCGGCCTCCCGGTCGACATCTCGACACTGGCGGTGAGCAGCCCGGTGGCGCTCGCGCTCGGCTCGAAGCCGCTCGAGCCCGAAAAGTCGATCAACGTCAGCCTCGGCGCGACCGCCAACCCGATGCGGGGCCTCACCATCACCGCCGATGTCTACCAGATCGAGATCCGGGACCGGATCGTCCTCACCGAGAATCTCGGCGCTGCCGGCAGCGGCACCGCCGCCCAGAATACGGCGGTCAAGGCGATCCTCGACGCCAACGGGTTCCAGAGCGTGGGCGCCGCCCGCTTCTTCATCAACGGCCTCGACACGACCACGCGCGGAATCGACGTCGTGGCCGTCTATCGCACCCGGATGGCGGGCCTCGGCAACTGGTCGCTCAGCGCGGCCTATAATTACAACGAGACGAAGATCGACGAGCGCCTCAACGCGCTCGGGCCGCTCGCCACCATCCCGGGCCTCGTCCTGTTCGGACGGGTCGAGGGGCTTCGGTTCACCGATGGCCAGCCGCGCGACAAGATCGTCTTCAGCGCCGACGGCGAGCTCGGAGCTTTCGGGATCACGGCGCGCACCACCCGCTACGGCAAGGTCCTGTCGCCCGGCGCGGCGGCGCCGCTCGCTCCGAATGCGCTCAGCCTGACGGCGCTGGGTCCGGACGATATCCAGCTCAAGGCGAAGTGGATCACGGATCTCGAGCTTCGCTACAAGGCGTTCGACCGGCTGGAGCTGGCGATCGGGGCCAACAACCTGTTCGACGTCTACCCGACCCGTTCTCCCTTCGGGCCGCGCCCGGCGTCGATCGGCGGAGTCTATCCGGCCAACCAGCAATATATCCCCTTCTCGATCTTCTCCCCCTTCGGCTTCAACGGCCGCTTCCTCTACGGGCGGGTCGGGATCGAGTTCTAATTGTCCTCCCTATCGGAGATGGGGAGGGGGACCATGCGAAGCATGGTGGAGGGGTAGCTCGCTCCGACGTGGCGGGTTCGCTCGATATCGACCGGCGCTCGCTCCAATTACCCCTCCACCACCCTTCGGGTGGTCCCCCTCCCCACCGCTTCGCGGCGGGGAGGACAAGCGCCCACCTTAAGCCCGGGGTGGCGAACGCCGCCGCGCTCACTACATAAGAGGCCACCCAGGAAGGTCTCACCCATGAGCGACACCCCAGTTTCCAGGCGCGGCTTCATCGGATCGGCGGCGGCCCTCGCCGTCGCGGCGGGCGCGGGCTTCGCCGTTTTCGCCCGAAGCGGCTCCCCGGCCGAAGCCGCCGAGCGCTTCGAGGTGACGAAGACTCCCGCCGAATGGCGTCGTCTGCTCGGCCCGCAACGTTACTACGTGCTTCGCCAGGCCGGCACCGAGCGCGCCGGCTCCAGCCCGCTCGACCGGGAGAAAAGGCGCGGCACCTTCCTGTGCGCCGGCTGCGACCTTCCGGTCTACAGCTCGACCGCGAAGTTCGACAGCGGCACCGGCTGGCCGAGCTTCACCGCCCCGCTTCCCAATGCGGTGCGCACCAAGCCGGACCGGTCGCTCTTCGGGGTCCGGACCGAGGTCCATTGCCGGCGCTGCGGCGGCCATCTCGGCCACGTCTTCGACGACGGGCCGAAGCCGACGGGCAAGCGCTTCTGCATGAACGGGCTCGCCTTGAAGTTCCGGCCCGCATGACCCGGGCCAGGCAAGCCCTGCTCGGCGCGCTGCTCCTGCTCGCCGGGCTCGTCGCAATCGCGTTCCGGGCGCCTCACCCCGCGGTCGCGGCGCCGGGCGACAAGCTTGCCTCGGCAGTCTTCGCCGGGGGTTGCTTCTGGTGCACGGAGTCCGATTTCGACAAGATACCCGGGGTCGTCTCGACCATTTCGGGCTATGCCGGCGGGACCGCCGCGAGCGCCACCTACGCCCAGGTTTCGGCCGGGGGGACCGGGCATATCGAAGTCGTCAAGGTGGTCTACGATCCAGCGAAGGTCAGCTACCAGAGACTGGTCGCCCGCTTCTTCCGGACCATCGATCCGCTCGACTCCGGCGGCCAGTTCTGCGACCGCGGCAGCCAGTACCGCTCCGCCATCTTCGTCGCCAACGCCGCCGAGCGCCGGATCGCCGAAGCCACCAAAGCCAGAGCGGCGGCTCTGCTGAAAAAGCCCATCGCGACCCAGATCCTCCCCGGCGCCCCCTTCTACGCGGCCGAAGGCTATCACCAGGACTATTACAAAAAGAATTCCACCAAATACAAATACTACCGCTGGCGCTGCGGCCGCGAAGCCCGCCTCTCCAAGGTCTGGGGCGGCTCCGCGGGCCGCTGACTCCGCGCCCTCCCGAGCCCTCCCTCGAGCCGGCAGGCCAATAGTCTGCCGGGCGCGCAAAACAGGCTGAATCCGGCGGTAACCAATGCGTTCAACGAGTCCCTAACCGCGCGGCCCTAACGCGGTGCCCTCTAGCTGCGCTTTGCACCGATGAGGAACTGGGACGATGAGGGCATTGAGCCGGCTTAAGGACCTGATTTCGAGCGAGCGCGGCAACGTGTTGGTGGTGGCCGCGGCGGTGATGCCGCTCCTCCTCGCCTCCGCGGCGTTCGCGGTCGACACGATCCAGCTGAGCATATGGAAGCGCCAGCTGCAGCGCGCCGCGGATTCCGGCGCCATCGCCGGCGCCTATGCGCTCGCACAGCGGGTCGACATCCATGCCGCCGTCGAGGAAGACCTCGCCGCCAACAGCTTCCCACCGCTGACGGAGGAGGAAGTGGTCACGCCGGGCGAACGGCTCGGGTTCAAGCGGGCGGTGCGGGTTCAGCTGAAGGCGGCCCAGGAACTCCCCTTCATGTCGATCTTCACCAGCCGGTCGGCGAACCTGACCGCCGACGCCACCGCCGCCATCACCGACGGCGGCACCTACTGCATGATCGCGCTCGACGACGACGACAAGAAGCCGGGGATCGTCGTCGGCGGCAATTCCGTCGTCAACCTGAAGTGCGGAATGAAGACGAACGCCCGAGGCTCCAACTCCATCGACGGCAACGGGAGCAAGACCCAGATCATCGCCGAGCCGGTGGCGTCTGCCGGCGGGCTCGTCCCCGGCAATTTCCCGCCGGGCACGACCCTCCAGCCCAATGCGCAACCCCAGAGGGATCCGCTCGCCTGGCTCCCCAATCCAACGGTGCCGACGGGGTGCAATTCGGGAACGCTCAGCGTCGGCTCGGGTCAGACCCTTACGCTTTCGGATACCGAAATCTGCTATCAAAGCTACGACATCCAGGGGACGCTCAATCTGACGGGCACCAACGTCGTGATGACGGCGAACGGCGGCGACATCTCGGTCCAGGGAACGCTTTCCGGAAGCAGCGTCACGGTCGTGATGACGAGCGCAACCGGCGCCGCGGGCGATGTGAAGGTCACTTCCGCAGACGCCACGCTGGACCTGGCGGCGCCGACGAGCGGCCTCTATGACGGCCTCCTGTTTTATCGCGATCGCCGTGCAGGCTATGCCGATATCAAGATCACGGGCAACGCCAGCCTGAAATTGTCGGGAGCGCTTTACTTCCCCACCGCGGACCTTTCGGTCAGCGGAAACTCTGGTTCGAGCT
>DASVUW010000346.1:0-16903 GCA_036386845.1 Allosphingosinicella sp.
GACGTCGCCCCAGCGAAGGCTGGGGCCCCGGGGGGTGAAAAGCGAAGCCCCGTCGCCCCAGCAGAGGCTGGGGCCCCGTGGGGTGAAAAGCGCCGCAGTCTTCACCCCCTGGGGTCCCAGCCTTCGCTGGGACGACGAATATGGGCTACCGGTCCCCAGTGTAGATCCGCCAGCCCTCGCCGGCCCTGGGCCCGGAAACCGCCTTGCGCATGCTGACGCTGCCGGCGCTCGCGAAGGGCTTGCCGCCCTTGAAGGTCCCCCGGATCATCACCGGAACCTCGACATAGGCCCATCCCTGCGCCTCCACCGGCTCGCTCGGAGTGCCGACATCCGCCTCGTAGGTGGCATAAGCCCTGAAATTGTCGGCGAAGCGCCGCCGCGCCTCGTCGCCGGCTTCGGCCGAGCGCATCGCCCAGGCGGAGTCGTAATCGCCCGATCCGATGCGCGCATAATAAAGCTTCAGGGTCGCCGCGGCGTCGCCCCTGTCCTCGCGGTCCTGAGCGGTCTCCTTCGGAGGCTCGAGCTCGGGCATCGGCGGCTGAGCGGCTTTCTCGCGCGGCTCGGGCCGGCGGGCCGTTTCCCGCTCGTCTCCGCAGGCCGAGAGCAAGAGGAGGGGGAGGAGGGTGAGGGCGCGCATGGCGGCAATATAGCGGGAGAGTGAGAAAACCCTCCCCTGCAAATGCACGACCTTTGCATGATTCTGCGGTCTTAGCCCCTCCCCTTCAGGGGAGGGGTTGGGGTGGGGGCTGTCTGCTCGCCTCACCAACGTCAGCGATCGTTCTCCCCACATTCCCCACCCCAACCCCTCCCTTGAAGGGGAGGGGCTTTGCCTCCGCGCGCTTCGCAAGGCTGCGCAAAGCCCCTGCAAATGCAGGGGAGGACCAAGCTCAGCCCCCCTGCAGGTCCTCGTACAGCATCAGCGCATTGTCGTCGGGATCGTAGAAAGTGAGCAGACGCACCAGGCCGGGAATGTCGCGGATCGGGCCGTCCTGCCGCACCCCGAGCGAATCGAGCTCGGACTTCGCGGACTCGATGTCCTCGACCCCGAAGGTCAGGGTTGCGCCGCCCTTGCCGCCCGCTTCCTCGACCTGGGAAAGGCCGAGATTGACCCGATCCACGCCCGTCCCGAGCTCGCACCAGGCTTCGCCCTCCAGCCGGTAGAGCAGGTCGAAGCCCAGAATGTCGCGATACCAGGCGATGGAGCGGTCGAGGTCGCTCACCCCCATCGCGCAGGTCAGCCCGCCGTCGAATCGAATGGCCATATTTTCCTCCGGTCTTTGTACTATTTTTATAGCAGCTATCCTTTTAGTCAAGTATACGCGGCCGATGATCCCGAAGGACGATCTTCGCTGGCTGATCGGCAGCCGCTGGTTCCTCCCCTTGCTGGCCCTGGCGAGCCGCGAGGAAGGCGTTCGCTCCGCGGCGCTGGTGGCCCGGCTCGGTATCTCCCGTTCGATGCTGAAGGGCGCGATCGGCGAGCTGCTCGGCAAGGGCTGGCTGATCCGCAATCCGGGCCACGGCCACCCGCTACGCCCAGAATATATACTGACTGACGCAGGCCGGCCGATCGGCGCCTGGTGCGATCGGGTGATGGAGGAAAGGCGCCGCCTTGGCCTCGAGAGCGGCCTCGGCCGCTGGGCGCTTCCGCTGGTCGGCCGCCTCGACCGGCGCTGGGAGCGATTCTCCTGGCTGGAGGCCCAGCTCGGCCCGGTCAGCCCGAGGTCCCTCTCGCTGGCCCTGAAGCAGCTGCTCGACGTGCGGCTGGTCGAACGAAGGCTGGAGGACGCTTTCCCGCCAAGGCCGCTCTATGGGCTGACGAGCCGGGGCCAGCGCCTGGCCCGGGCGATGGGGTAGGGCGGGCGACCCCCGTCGCCCCAGCGAAGGCTGGGGCCCCGTGGGGTGAAGGGCTCCGTGTTCATCACCCCCTGGGGTCCCAGCCTTCGCTGGGACGACGCATGGGCCTCCACCCTCCGGGTCCCAGCCTCCGCTGGGACGGGTCACTTCCCCGCAAGCGCCCTCAGCATGTCCACCCAATGGTCGACATCGTCGTACAGGGCCTTGACCGGAAGCCTTTCGTCCCGGCCGTGGGCACGCTCGTCGTCGGGCGAGATTCCCCAGCTTCCGTCGACCCCGTAGACCGGAATCCCCGCCGCCCGGAAATAGAGGCCGTCCGTCGCCCCCGTCGACATGCTCGGAATGATGGCCGCGCCGGGATGGCGCTTGCGGACCGCGTCGGTATAGGCTCGCACCACGTCGGCGCGGAGCGGCGACGCCGGGGTTGGAACGCCCGGATCGCTCACCGCCACCTCGATCCCCGGGCCCGCGAGCCGCTTGAGCTCGGCCTCCACCGCCTTCGGATCGACGCCCGGCATGACCCGGCAGTTGACGGTGGCTCTTGCGAGCTGCGGAAGCGCGTTGTCGGCATGCCCGCCCTCGAGCCGGGTGGCCACGCAGCGCGTCCGGGTCGTTCCCACCTCGAGCTCGCTCGCCTCGATCGCGTCGGCGGCCGCTCCGTCCTTCTCATTGGCCACCCAGCGGCGCATGGCGTCGCCCAGCGCGCCCGTCTCCATCTTCGCCCGCTCGGTGAAATAGGCCCGGGTCGTCTCGTTCAGCATCGGCTCGAAGCGATGCGTCTCGAGCCGCTTGAGCGCGCCGGCGAGGTCGTAGATGGCATTGTCCGGCCTGGGCCTCGAACTGTGGCCGCCCTTATTCTTCGCCGCGAAGGTGAAAGTCTGATAGGTCTTCTCGGCGGTCTGGATGCCGAAGCCGAGCGAGCGCCCGTCCTTCGTGAAGGCGCCGCCGCCCGCGTCGGAGTTGAGGGCGAACTCGGCGTCGGTCCACTCCCGCCATTCCTTCGCGCCCAGCGCGGCGCCCTTGCCTTCGGTCTCCTCGTCGCCGGTGAAGAAGACGATCAGGTCCCGGGTCGGCCTGAACCCTTCGGAGCGCAGGCGGAGAAGGGCGGTCGTGATCGCCACCATCCCCGCCTTGTTGTCCATCGCGCCTCGGCCGTAGAAATAGCCCTCTTCCTCCCGGAACTTGAACGGATCGGCCGACCAGTCGGCGGCCAGCGCCTCGACCACGTCCATATGCGCCATGAGGAGGATCGGCTTCTTCCCCGACGGCTTCGCGGCCCGCCAGCGGACGATCAGAGCCGCCGTGTCGTCGCCCGGCCGGGCGGTGTAGGGCAAGATCTTGATGTCGCCTTCGGGAAAGCCGCCGGCCCTGAATTGGTCCGCGAGGTAGCGCGCCTGCGCCGGCATCTGACCGCGGCCGGGCACGGTGGGGATCTCGATCGAGCGGGCGAAGATCTCGCGCGCCTTCAGGTCCCATTTGTCGGGCGCCGGCTCCGCGGCGAGGGCGGCGGAGGAGAGGAGGGCGAGGACGAGGACGGCAAGGCGCATGGGCAGGGCTCCCGTGGATGAGGCGCTAAGAGGCTGGACCGGAGCTTACGAGGCGTCAACGGGGGCGTGCCACATTGCACGTCGCCCCAGCGCAGGCTGGGGCCCCGGGGGGTGAAAAGCTCGGCGCAGATTCTCGCTGGGACCCCAGCCTTCGCTGGGGTGACGGGACGGGGTCTAGGCTCACCCCTCCCCGCCATGCCCCGCGGCGAGATAATCCACCGACTGCATCTCCACGAGCCTCGACACGGTCCGCTGGAACTCGAACGCTCCGTCGCCCGCCGGATAAAGCCCGTCCGGGGCCGCGTCGGCCGCCGCGAGAAGCTTCACCTTATGCTCGTAGAGCGAGTCGATGAGGGTCACGAAGCGCGCCGCCTCGTTGCGCCGGTCCGGCCCCATGACCGGAATCCCGACCAGGATCACCGTATGATAACGCCGCGCGACGGCGAGATAGTCGGCCGCGCCCCGCGCCTCGCCGCACAGCCGCCGGAAGGAGAAGACCGCGACCCCCTTCAGGCTCTTGGGCACGTGAAGGGTCCGCCCGCCCTGCACCGGAATATCGTCGCTCGGCACCTTGGCCCGGTCCTCGACCGAAAAGTCGGTGAGCCGGAAAAAGGCTTCGCTCAGCGCCCGGGTCGCCTCCGGCCCGTTGGGCACGTACCAGGTCGGGAAGCCGCCCAGCCGCTCCAGCCGGTAGTCGACCGGGCCGTTGAGCGGCACCACGTCCAGCTCGCGCTCGACGAGGGCGATGAACGGCAGGAAAAGCTCGCGGTTGAGCCCGCCGAGATAGAGATCGCCCGGCGGCCGGTTCGAGGTGGTGATCACCGTCACCCGATTGCCGAGCAGCTGCGCGAACAGCCTCGACAGGATCATCGCGTCGGCGGCGTTGTTGATCACCATCTCGTCGAAGGCGAGCAGCCGGGCCTCCGCGGCGATCGCCCGAGCGACCGGGGGGATCGGGTCCCCTTCCTCCTTCGTCCGCTCGGAGCGGAGCCGCTCGTGCACCTCCAGCATGAATTCGTGGAAATGGACCCGCCGCTTGGGCTGGGCCGGGATCGCCTCGAAGGCGAGGTCCATCAGCATCGACTTGCCGCGCCCCACTCCGCCCCACAGATAGGCGCCGCGCGCGGCCGGCCGCGCCTTGCCGAAGAGCTTGGCCCACGGCCTTTTCCTCGGCTCCTGCGCAAGCTCGGCGGCGATCCGGTCGAGCACCGCGACCGCTTTCTCCTGGTCCGGATCGGGCCGAAGCTCCCCGGCGCCGACCAGCGCCCGGTAGCGCTCGGCCACCTCGCTCACCGCGACAATTTCCTCAACGTCCCGGACCAGGAAGCGACGATCTCCCCCTCCTGCTCCACGAGGCCCCGCATCACCGCGAGACGCTTGCTCTCGCGAAGGATCTCGACCGAGCAGTCGAGCGGAAGCCCGAGCTTCGCCCCCGAGAGGAACTGGGCCGAAAGGTCTAGGGTCACCGACGGCCCCAGCGTCGCTCCCGCCGCATAGCCGCCCGCGAACATCGCCATGTCGACAAAGGTGAGGATCGCCCCGCCATGGACGATGTTGCCGAGATTGCTTTGCGCGACGTCCGGGAACATCCGGCACCGCGCGCGCCCCTCGCCCTCGGAGCGGACCAGCAGCCTTCCGATCGTGGCGTTGAAGCGGGTCTCTCCGGTCTCGAGGTCCCAGGTCATCCAGCCGGGATGGTCGGGGTCCGGCTCATGGCGGATGAGAGGGTGAAGGCGGCGCTCGGTCATCTCGTCGCCCCAGCGAAGGCTGGGGCCCCAGCGACCGAGAGGCGCCGGCGTTCTTCACCCCCCGGGGTCCCAGCCTTCGCTGGGACGACTCGACTCCTCAAACCGCGCGCTCCACGAGCAGCTTCTTCGTTTCGGCGATCGCCTTGGCCGGGTTCAGCCCCTTGGGGCAGACGTTCGCGCAGTTCATGATGGTATGGCACCGGTAGAGCCGGAACGGATCCTCGAGCTCGTCGAGCCGCTCCGCCATATGCTCGTCGCGGCTGTCGGCCAGCCAGCGATAGGCCTGGAGGAGGATCGCGGGCCCCAGGAACTTGTCCGAATTCCACCAGTAGCTCGGGCAGGAGGAGGAGCAGCAGGCGCAAAGGATGCACTCGTAGAGCCCGTCCAGCTTGGACCGGTCCTCCGGCGACTGCAGCCGCTCCTTGCCCGAGGGGTCGGGGGTGTCCGTCTTCAGCCAGGGCTCGATCGCCGCATATTGGGCGAAGAAATGGGTGAAGTCGGGCACCAGGTCCTTGACCACGTCCATGTGCGGGAGCGGAGTGATCCGGATGTCGCCCTTGTAATCCTCGATCGCGGTGGTGCAGGCCAGGCCGTTGCGCCCGTTCATGTTCATCGAGCAGGACCCGCAAATCCCCTCGCGGCACGAGCGGCGGAAGGTGAGCGTCGGATCGATGTCGTTCTTGATCCGGAGAAGGGCGTCGAGCACCATCGGCCCGGTTTCGTCGAGGTTGATCTCGTAAGTGTCGTAGCGTGGATTTTCGCCCGAATCGGGGTCGTAGCGATAGATTTTGAGCCGCTTCGTCCGGCCCGGCCCTGCCGGATCGCCATATTCGCGCCCCTTGCCCTTGATGACGCTGTTCTTCGGGAGGGTGAACTCGGCCATTCTCAATCCTTTGCTGGCCGCGACTTAAGAGTGCCGGGAAGCCCATGCAATCCCCTCTCCCGCGGAATGCGACGGAGGCGTCGTGGGCGCGCGGCCTTCCTCCGTCTCCCGCCTTTCGCGATGGAGGCCTCGTCACAGGCTCCTGATCCTCGGCTCGGCCCTCTCCGGCCCGAGCAGCAGCTCCGTCATCGCCCAGACCATCGCGTCGGCGCGGTCGGGGCTCCGTCCCGGCCCCTGATAGTCGCCTCCCAGCACCAACCCGGCCAGCTGCTTCTCGAGCTCGGGAAAATGGCCCGCCAGCTTCGCCTCGCCGCTCTCGAAGAAAGCGGCGATCGGCTCGGCCCGGCGCGCCTTCGCCGATTTGGCGAACACCCGCTTCACGGCGAGCCGGCACCCCGCGCCGCGGAGCACCGCGTCGACCATCTCGCCGCCCTGATTGCCTTCCGCCACCACCCGGTCGGCGCCCCAGGCCTCGGCCGCCCCCGCCACCTTGCGCGCCCATTGCTCCGGCGACAGTCCGCCTGCGCTGTGGTCGCCGAGGACCCGGCCGATCCCGTCCCGCCCCAGTCCGCAGGCGACGATCCCGCATTCGTCCCCTTCCGCGGTCACCGGCGGATCGACACCGATTACCACCCGGGCCAGGCCGTCGCGCCCGGCCCGTTGGGCTTCCCGCGACGATTCGATCAGCGAAAGCGGCCACAGGGCCCCCGGCAGGTCCTCGAGCAGCTCGCCGAGCAACTCCTGCCGGCCCAGCCTCGTCCCGCGATACACCTTGTCCGCCCAGCGCAGGAAGGCCTCGGGAACGTGCGGATTGTCGAAGCTCGTCCCGCCGGTCAGGACCATTTCCGGAGACCGCAGCACCGCCCGGAGCGCCTCGACCGGGCGTGGGGTCGTCGTCACCAGCACCTGGGGCCTCGCCCCCGCGCGCATCGTCAGGATCAGATTGTCCCAGGTCTCTCCCGCCTGCCGCCATTTCGCGAGCTCGTCGCACCAGGCGTAATGATGCTCGCCGCCGCGAAGCGAGTCGCCGTCGGCGCCGGAATAGACGAAGGCCTCGGCGCCGCTTGCGAAGCTCACCCGCCCGATTCCCGGCTCCCAGCGGATCAGCCGCCGCTCATCCCCCTCCCGGGCGACGCCCAGCAGCCCGCTCCGCCCCTCGATCATCACCCGCCGCGCCTCTTTCGGATTGGCCGCGACCAGGGCGATCTTCGCCCCGGGGCAGGTCCGCGCCTTATCGCTCACCCATTCGGCCCCGGCCCGGGTCTTGCCGAAGCCGCGCCCGGTCAGCATCACCCACACCGCCCATTCGTCATGGTCCGGCAACTGCCCCCTGTGCGCCCATACGGGCCAGTGCTCGTCCAGCGCCTTGACATATTCCTCCCCCGCCGCTTCCAGCGCCGCCCGCCGCTGCTCCGGAGCGAGCCCCCGAAGCCGCTGCACCAGCGCCCTGCCCTCGCTGATCATAATTCCCCTCCCTGGAAGGGAGGGGTCAGGGGTGGGTCCGGCGAAGCCGGCCGAAACTCGGTGTCCGCGAGGAAGTCCCGCTGTGCTCGCCTACCCACCCCCAGCCCCTCCCTGGAAGGGAGGGGAGCCAGGCCCCCCGCCGCCTTCCTCCTCCTGCGCCCTCTCCTTCATCAATTTCTCGTGCCGCTCGATCGCCTCGATCTTGGCGAGGATCGAATCGCAGGCCTCGCGGAACGTCCGCTCCTGCGGCCCCTTGCGCCGTCCCTTGCCGCTCCGGCCATATTTACGGGCGTCGATATGGGAGAGTATCTTCATCGCCAGCACCGGGTCGAACGGCACCGCCTCCTCCTCGATCCCGAGCGCCTCGGCCTCGCCCGGCCGCCGGAGCAAGGCGTGGGCATGCGCCGTCAGCCGGTAGGTGAGCATGACGTCCGCCTCGGCCAGCGCCCGTTCGCAGTCGCGCGCGAAGGCCGGCCACTTGCCGACCCGCTCCTTGACGCTGGCCGGCTGGAACCCGACGGCGAGGCAGCAGGCGTCGAAATTCCCGGTCGCCGCCAGCCGGGCGAGGAAGTCCGCCTCGATCTCGGACGTCCAATGTCCCTCGAGCGTCAGTGTGACCTGCATTCGCCCCTTCGAGTTGCGCCGGAGCACCGGCTCGGGCGCGCCCTTGCGCTTGCGCCCCGGCCGAAGATAGCCGCCGAGGGAGTCCGCGTCGGTATCGAGCTTCCCCTTGACCTCGAACGGACAGAGGAACGGGCTCTCGGCCCCTCGAAACCGCGCATCCGCCTCATCCGCAGCCGCGCGGACCGCGCGCCGGAACTCCGGTCGCCGCTTCATCCGGTTGTTGAACAGGTCCGGATGCCCGAGCGCCCGGGCCGCCGCCCGGGCATTCCCCGTCTCCCGCACCAGGGCGAGAAACGCCTCCCCGAGCGCCTCGGACCAGGCACTTTTGCGCCCGCGCGGCTTCGGAATGTCCTGCGATTCGCGACTCATTCCGCCCTCCTCCAGAACAGAAGAAGAACAGGAAAAATCCTACTTTGCAAATGCCGATTGATCCGAACTGGTGGCGAACGAAGCGGAGGACCCCGCCTTGCCTCG
Source organism: Allosphingosinicella sp. (assembly GCA_036386845.1). Classification (GTDB taxonomy): domain Bacteria; phylum Pseudomonadota; class Alphaproteobacteria; order Sphingomonadales; family Sphingomonadaceae; genus Allosphingosinicella. Next base: position 8,595 of record DASVUW010000346.1, read on the forward strand.
CCGCGAAAATCCTAAACCCGCGCCCGCTTCAGCGCCGCGTTGATCCGGGTCTGCCAGCCTGGGCCGCCCGCTTTGAATTTCTCAACCACATCCTTGTCGAGCCGGATCGAGACCAACTGCTTGTCCGAACCCGCCGGCCGGCCGCCGCGGGCCCTGGTATTGGGAAAGGCCGTGAGCAATTCGGGGGGCAACGCCTCGGGGCCCTTGGCCGCGGCGAAATCCGCGTCGGTCCATTCCGGATTCTCGTCATCGATGTTCGTCGCCGATTCCATGAAGCTTCCTTTCCTTGCGGTTGGCCTTTCGCAGACCGATCGCTCGAACCGTACTAGGCTGTATCGACATTCAGTGGAGTCGCTTCGTTCCCCCCTCTCCCCGAGGGGGAGAGGGCCGGGGTGAGGGGGCTCGGCGGCCGAGACTAGTCGCAGACGCCGACCCCCCTCTCCCTACCCTCTCCCCGCTGGGGAGAGGGATGAATGTTCGCATAAGCGCTCTGAATGTCGATACGGCCTAGTTCGCCAGGACACGACGGCGCAGTAAGCCTCGCCGTCGAGTAGCCCGTAAAGGCGAAAGCGCCGCTCCGCCTCCTCCGGCCGGCTATTCTCGGTAAACGCCCAGATCGCGAGTTCGCCCGTCCGTGCGAGGGAGACGCCGTGCTTGGCAATGTTGGCGGCATCCTTGGCGGGATCGAACTCGATGGCCACGGCTCGTCCTACGGCAAACTGGCCCCCTTCTCAATAGTTTCTGTATATACGGATTCCGTATGTGCAGAGCCTGACGGGGACGTTTGCCGGCGTCCCGGTCCGACGACGCGCCGGACCACCCCGCCCTTGCATCCCTCCGCTTTCCCCCTAAAAGCCCGAGCCAACAGGAAGGCTCTTTCATGTCCCGAAACCCGAACCGGCCGCTCTCGCCGCATCTCACCGTCTACAAATGGGGGCCGCACATGCTGGTCTCGATCCTTCACCGGATCACCGGGGCCGGGCTCGCTACCGTGGGCGCCGCGGCGCTCGTCTGGTGGCTGGTGGCGGCGGCTTCGGGCGAGGAGGCCTATGAAAGCTTCGCCGGCTGGGCGACCTCATGGATCGGGATCGTCGTCGCAGTGGGCCTCACCTGGGCCTTCTTCCAGCACACGCTCTCGGGGCTTCGCCACCTCGTCATGGACATCGGCGCCGGCTTCGAGATCCAAAGCAACAAATTCTGGGCGACGATGACGCTCGCGGGCGCGCTTCTGCTGACCGCGGCGCTCTGGCTCTATATCGTGATGGTGAGGGCAGCATGACCGTGGAGACCGCCCAGACCGGAGAGCCCGGAGCAAGCCCCGAGACCAACCCTTCGGCCCTGCAGTCCGGCTCGGCGGCCCGCGTCCGCGGCTCCGGTTCGGCGCGCGAGGGGGCGGAGCATTGGTGGCACGAGCGCCTGTCCTCGGTCGCCGTCCTGCTGCTCTTCGTCTGGCTGATCGTCTCGCTTCTGCGGCTGCCCAGCCTCGACCATCGAGGCGTGACCGAATGGCTGAGGGACCCGCTCGCCGCGGTTCCGATGCTGCTCCTGATCGCGGCCACCTTTTGGCATCTGAAGATGGGCCTCCAGGTCATCATCGAGGATTATGTCCACGACGAGGGCAACAAGTTCCTCTCGCTCCTCCTCCTGAGCTTCGCCTCGGTCGCCGGCGCCGCCTTCGCGATCTTCGCGGTCCTGAAGATCGCCTTCACCGACTCCGCGCCCTAGGCACCCCGGGGGAGCGGGCGAACGGCCGAGGCGTCCAGCTATCCGTGAGGGTTACAAGCCCTCCGCGCAGGCGGTCATCGCTTCGGCGAGGCCGGCGAGCGAGCCGTAGCCCTTGGCCTGCGCCCAAGCCTCGGCCCGCGCGGCGATGTTCTCCGCCGAATAGGGGCGCGATAGCCGATAGTCCCTCGTCCCGGGCAACACGGCGACGATCATCTGCCGGTTCGCGCCCGTGTCGAGGTTGACCGCCTGGCTATAGGTCCGCGGTTGAACGGTCACCCCGAGCAGCCGCATGTTGAGGGCGACCGAGCCTTCGCCGATCCGTTTATCGTTGCCGGTGTCGCCGATGATTGCCGGCACGATCGTCGGCGGGCTCGTCGCAGGATTGACCGCCAGGACGAGATCGCCCTTCTTCGCCCCATAGCCGGTGAGCGGGTTCACCGCCGGGCCGCGCAGGACGATCGCCGGTATGTAGCGCTGGTCGAGCTGGTCCTTGACCCCGCACTCGCCGGCCTGAGAAGCCGGCACGCCGTTGCGGGTCGCGGTCAGAGACCCGAAATAGCCTCGATAGGGGCCGGCGGTGAAGAGGCATGGCCGGCCGGCGGGAGTCCGCGCGATCACGTTCTGCCACGAGATGCTGTAGCCCGGCGGAACGGCCCATCCCGAATCGCGCCAGGCCTCGAACACGATCTTCTTCTGGTCGTCGGAGATCGAGTCGCCGTTGGAACGCGTTATCGTGATTCCGTGCTGGATCTTGTTGATGGCGACCGTCCGGCCGAAAAAATCGCCGGGATGATAGGAAGTGGGAGCGCCGTCGGTGTTGACCGCCAGCCGCGCCCGGAACAGGCCGAAACCGGCGCCGGCGGCCAGGCCCTGCCGCCGCGCGAGGCGCACATGCTCGCCGTCGCCGGCGAAGACCTTCTCCTGGTCGATCGTGCAAGGCACCGCCGCCGAGCCCACCGCTGCCTGCACGATCAAAGCCGTCGCCGCCGTCAATCTCCACCGCATCCCTGGTCCTCCCAAATCCCCGCGCTCGCTTGCAATCCGCGGGCGCAGCCCCGCTTCTAGTCGGGAATAAGCATTCCAATCGTGACGCGGGTCACGCTGCAAGCGGATTCGCCGCGCGCCTTACTCGCCTGTCCATGACTTCCCGGTCCTTGAAGCAAGGGCACCGGCTACTGACGACCGCGCCCGATGGCAAATGAACTTCGGTACTGCTTGGATTGCAGGCTGCCTGTCTTCCTGACACAACTACAATCGAGCATCGCTCTGCGACCGAGCGAACTTCGGCTCGAGAAATGGAAAACAACCATTAGGCAATGTGGGGAAAAAGGAGTATTTGTCTTGTTACTTAGCTTGGGAGGGTGAACATGGTTGTTTCACGCACTTTCGTCGGTTCTGGATTAGTCGCCCTGGCCGCGCTCGCTTTGCCACCCGCGGTCGCGCAACCCCTGCCCTCCGACCCGCAAATGACCTGCATGTTCAGCAAGGCGGCCTTCGCGGGGATGTTCGAAAGCGGCAGCGTGACTCTGAACGGGGCCGTCAATCCGGCCAACAGCACCGTCAATCCCGGCGCCGCCGGGCCGCCTTGCCCCTTCTTCCTGTGGGCCGACCAGATGTACCTTTGGCTGACCGGGCCGGCGTCCGGCAACAGCGGGCCGATCACCCTCTTCTCCCCGACCTTCTATGCGGTGAGCCCGGCCGATTCGACCGGCCGCCGGAGCTTCGTCCGCAACGTCGCGGGGGCTCCGGTCGACATGAGGCTTCGCACGATCAAGCCGCCGGGCATGCTGCCGCTGGTTCGGGCGCGATCCGGCCATCTGATCGAGGTCGCGCCGGCCGCCGCGGGCGATCTCGCGGCGCCGGTCGTTCGACTGCGCGGCGGCGGGACTGCGCGCCTGGGCAGAGTGGCCCGGACGGCGTCGGGGGCGCTGCAATATTTCGACTCGCGCGGACGCCGGGTGCAGGTGCGCGTGGCCGCGCTGCCGCGGACGGCGCGGCGGCCGGCTCTGCTGATGCCGGGGGGCGCCCGGGTGCCCGTCCTCGGTCCCGCCGCGGCGCGCGACGCCGTTCGCGCCCGCCGTTTAGGCAGCGGCGGTGTTCGCGTCCTCGTCGACCGCAACAACGACGTGATCGAGGTCGAGCCCGGCGGCGTTGAAACCGAGGAGGGCCAGGCCAGCGGCGCCGTCCTGATCTCCCAGAACCTCGTCGACGGTTCGAAGTTCGGCTCCCTGGTCTATTATCTGATCTCGGCAAACGACGCCTACGCCTATCACCGAAGCGCGCAGGGCAACGCGCCCATCAACGATCCGACCGGAATCACCTTTCCAACGAGCCTTGCGGATCTGGCCCCGGCGGCGAACTATGCCCGCTCCAACGGGCTGCCCCCGATCGCCGATCCCAACGCTCTGGCGCTCGAAATCAAAAGCAGCTGGGTTGAAGCGAGCACGGTCCCCAACCCGGAAGACTATGTGCAGATCCAGGCCAACCTGCCCGTGTTCGACATGACGAACCCTAATATGTGGGTGCTGAAACCGGGCCAGTCGCGTCAGGCGACGATGGTCATGGTCGGACTGCACGTCGTCGGCAGCACCGCCAATCACGGCGAGATGGTGTGGGCCAGCTTCGAGCATTTCGGGAACGCCCCGAACATGGCGTACAGCTATAATTCGCTGAGCGGCCTCCGGACGGTCCCCCAGAATACCGTCGGCAACTGGTTGCTCGCGCCGAACGGATGGACGGGCCCCTTCAACGTCCAGAGGGCAACCTGGAACCCGGCGGGCGCGACTCCGGCGAATATCAGCGGCTCGCCGATCGGGTTCGCGCCGGTGTTGCGGCTTGCGCCGTGGGGCAGCATGCCCGGCGCCGGCTCGGCCGCGATGAACACCGATATCATCGCCGTCAACAACAGCCGGATCGGACAGCTCGCGCCCGGCGACGTCCGGCGAAACTATTTCCAGCTCGGCGCCGTCTGGACGAACGGGGGCGTCGCGCCGTCTCCGCAATTCAATGCCGTCAATCTTCTCGGAACCACCCAGCTCGCCAATACGACGATGGAGACATTCGTCCAGGGTCCGACCGCGGGGCCGCCGGCGACCGCGGGCACCAACTGCTTCTCCTGCCACAACCAGTCCAACACCTCTTCGCCCGCGAGCGTGGCGGTGAGCCATGTCTACGGAGTGATGTACCCGGTGGTTGCCGCGAAGCGGGGACGGTAACGGCGCCTCCGCCGATTGCCCTCGCGATAATCCGCGGCGTCAGCCGGGGGCTCCGGGAGGATGCGCGAGGAACGCGAATGCGCGCCCCGAGGGCGGCGCGATCCGGGTGGGCGTAGCCGCCCTTGCAACGGCGGGCGCGAAGCCTAAAAGCGCGGCCAAGTCCCCCAGCCGCGAGCGCCCTATGCCCAGTCCCTCCGCCTACAAGATCGTCGATCACAGCTACGACGTGGTCGTCGTCGGGGCCGGCGGGTCGGGGCTTCGTGCGACGATGGGGTCGGCGGGCAAGGGGCTTCGCACCGCCTGCATCACCAAGGTGTTCCCGACTCGCTCCCACACCGTGGCGGCGCAGGGCGGGATCGCCGCGTCGCTCGGCAATATGGGGCCGGACCACTGGACCTGGCACATGTACGATACCGTCAAGGGCTCGGACTGGCTCGGGGACCAGGACGCGATCGAATATCTGTGCCGGGAGGCGCCGGCGGCGGTCTACGAGCTGGAGCATGCCGGGGTGCCCTTCTCGCGGACGGCGGAGGGGAAGATCTATCAGCGCGCCTTCGGGGGCATGATGCAGAACATGGGGGCGGGGCCGCCGGCGCAGCGCACCGCGGCGGCGGCGGACCGGACGGGGCACGCGATGCTCCACGCGCTCTATCAGCAGAGCCTCAAATACGACGCCGACTTCTTCATCGAATATTTCGCGATCGACCTGATCATGGAAGGGGGCGAATGCCGGGGCGTGATCGCGCTCTGCCTGGAGGACGGGTCGATCCACCGCTTCGCCTCTCAGGCCGTGGTGCTCGCGACGGGCGGCTATGGCCGGGTCTATTTCACCGCCACCTCGGCCCATACCTGCACCGGCGACGGCAACGCCATGGTGCTTCGGGCGGGCCTTCCGCTCCAGGACATGGAGTTCGTCCAGTTCCACCCCACCGGGATCTACGGCGCGGGCGTGCTGATCACGGAAGGCGCGCGCGGCGAGGGCGGCTATCTGACCAATAGCGAAGGCGAGCGCTTCATGGAGCGCTACGCGCCTTCCGCCAAGGACCTCGCAAGCCGCGACGTCGTCTCGCGCTCGATGGCGATGGAGATCCGCGAAGGGCGCGGGGTCGGAAAAGATAAAGATCACATATACTTACATTTGGACCATATTGATTCGAAGATCCTCGCCGAACGCCTTCCGGGGATTACGGAGACGGGCAAGGTGTTCGCGGGGGTCGACCTGACCCGGCAGCCGCTGCCCGTGGTCCCCACCGTGCATTACAATATGGGCGGAATCCCGACCAACTTCCACGGCGAGGTGGTGACCCTTCGCGACGGCAATCCGGACTCCGTGGTCCCCGGCCTGTTCGCGGTGGGCGAGGCGGCGTGCGTCTCGGTGCACGGCGCCAACCGGCTCGGCTCGAACAGCCTCATCGACCTCGTCGTCTTCGGGCGCGCGGTCGGCCACCGGGTCGGCGACATCCTGAAGCCGAACGCCGCCCAGAGGCCCTTGCCCAAGGGCTCGGAGGAGATGGCGCTCGGCCGGCTCGACAAGTTCCGCTTCGCCGCCGGCGGGAGCCCGACCGCGCAGATCCGCAACAAGATGCAGCGCGTGATGCAGGCCGACTGCGCCGTCTTCCGCGCCGAGTCGACCCTCGAAGAGGGGAAGGGCCGGATCGACGAGGTCTACCGGCAGATGGCTGACGTCAAGGTCACCGACCGCAGTCTCATCTGGAACACCGACTTGGTGGAGACCCTGGAGCTCGACAACCTCATCGCCCAGGCGGTGGTCACCATGCACTCGGCGGCGAACCGAAAGGAAAGCCGCGGCGCCCACATGCATGAGGATTATCCCAACCGCGACGACGTGAACTGGATGAAGCACACGGCGGCCTGGTTCGAGGGCTGGGGCGGCCAGGGCGGATCGGTGCGGATCGATTACCGCCCGGTGCATGAGTACACGCTGACCGACGAGATCCAGTACATCCAGCCCAAGGCGCGGGTCTACTGATGGCCCGGCGCATGCGACGCGCTCTAATACTTATGTTGCTCTGCGCTCTGGCCGGGCCGGCGCCCGCAAAGAAGCGGCCGGCCAAGATCCCGGCCGATCCGAAGGCGCAGGAGGTGTTCGACAGAACCAAGAACGTCCGGGCCGCCTACGCTTTGTACGACTGGAACTGGCGCCGAGGGGACGACGGTCGGGTGAGCCTGCACTGGTCTGCCGAATTTCATCGGGGATCGTCGCACCGGATGGAGACTCCGGATCTCCGGGCGGTGGCCGATTGCTCGACTCGCAAGGGGACGCTGCTCGAGATCCGCAGCGGGCTGACCCAAAGCCACGCCTGGATCGCCAACGCGATCTGCGGCATCCGCTCCGACAAGATCATATACGGCCTGGAATGGGTGGGGAGAAAGGACAGCCGGTTCGGACCGGTCGACACCATTCGAGTGACCGACCTTCTGAACGAGCGCCTCTATACGGTCGACGAAGTCGGGATCATCGTGGCGACCGAATATTTCTCCCGGGACGCAGCTCTCAAGGGGTGCGTCCAGACCGAGCCCGTCTCGATCGAAAAGGAACTCCCCGCCGCCGATATCTTTGCGGTGGAGTCGCTGGAACGAAGCTTCGTCCCGGAAAAATATCAGAAAGGCCCCGAAACGCCCGCCGGCGATCTTTGGAGCGGCAGCCGGCGCTGCGTCTAGTTCGACGCCCTTTGCGGAATGAGCCGGCGCTATTGCCCGGCGCCGCCGGGCGCTGCACTAGACCTTCATGCCACGGCTTCCCGCATCCTCCGCGGTGACCGCTCCGGCGATCGACTGGCGGGTCCATTTCGTCTCGCCGCCCGAAGCGGTGTGGCAGGCCTGGACGACGGACTCGGGGCGGGAGCGGTTCTGGGCCGAGGCGTCACGTGGAGACGAGAGAGGGTTCGAGCTCTCATTCCTCAATGGCGAAGCGCTAGAGGTCGAGATCGTCGAGGCGCGGGGGCCGGAGCTTCTGGTCTTCCGCTATTTCGGCGGCTCGACCGTCACCCTCGATTTCGCTCCCGACGGAATCGGCGGTTGCGACCTCAGGCTTCGCGAGGACGGGGCGCCCCAGCCGCTTGAGAATTATGCCGGCTGGGTAAGCGTCCTCCTTGCCTGCAAGGCGGCGGTGGATTTCGGGATCGATCTGCGCTCGCACGACCCGGCACGAAGCTGGGATTCGGGGTATGTGGACGTATAGGCCGGGATGACGTTACGCTGCCACGGCCTCCAGGGCGGCGCGGACACGCGCCATGTCTTCGGCGAAACTGCGCCGCAGAGCTTCTTCGTCCAGCCCGGCCCGTTCCACCACCATCGGCATCGACAGGCCGATCCGCAAAGTCGCGCCCCAGCCCCCGTCGGCCAGCT
>DASVUW010000347.1:0-11719 GCA_036386845.1 Allosphingosinicella sp.
GCGGAGGGGTAGCGGCCCGAGGCTAGGAGGATCGCTCGCGAACCGACGACGTCTGCGCCGATTACCCCTCCACCAGGCTTCGCCTGGTCCCCCTCCCCATCTTCGATGGGGAGGACAAGGGTAATGGACCTCACAATCGTCTGGGCCCTCATCATCGCCTTCGCGATCGCGGCCTATGTCGTGATGGACGGGTTCGACCTCGGCATCGGAATCCTCTTTCCCTTCTTCCCCGTGGGCAAGGAGCGTGACCGGGCGATGAACGCCATCGCTCCGGTCTGGGACGGCAACGAGACCTGGCTCGTGCTCGGCGGAGGCGGACTGCTGGCGGCCTTCCCGCTCGCTTATTCGATAATCCTTCCAGCGCTTTACGCGCCGCTCATCGCAATGCTTCTCGGCCTCGTCTTCCGCGGAGTCGCCTTCGAGTTCCGCTGGCGGGATCCGGGGCACCGCCGGCTATGGGACGCGGGTTTCTTCCTGGGCTCGCTGGCGGCGACCTTCGCTCAAGGAGTCACGCTGGGAGCGCTCATCCAGGGCATAGCCATCGAGGGCCGCGCCTATGCGGGGGGCTGGTGGGACTGGCTGACTCCGTTCAGCCTCCTGACCGGAGCGAGCCTCGTCGCCGGCTATGCGCTGCTCGGTTCGGCCTGGCTGATCTGGAAGACCGAAGGACCCTTGCAGCACCAGGCCACGCGGCAGTCGCGCCTGCTGCTTCCCGCCATGCTCGCCGCCATAGGCGCGGTCAGCCTCTACACGCCCTTCATCGAGCCCAAATATTTCCAGCGCTGGTTCGAAACGCCGGGGCTCTTCGTGGCGGTGCCGATGCCGCTGCTGGTCGCCGTCGCCGCGTTCCTCGGATGGCGCAGTCTGCGCCAGGGCCGGGATTGGGCACCCTTCGTCTGGTCCCTCGCGCTGTTCGGGCTGACGCTCGCCGGCCTTGCAATCTCGATATGGCCCGACGTCATCCCCGGCCGCCTTTCGATCTGGCAGGCCGCCGCTCCGGCTTCGAGCCAGCTCTTCATGCTCGTCGGGGCCCTCGTCCTCATCCCGCTCATCCTCGCCTACACGGCCTGGAGCTACTGGGTGTTCCGCGGCAAGGTCGGCGAGGAGGGCTATCATTAAGCCGAGGCAGCTCGCCTGGTTCGTCGGGCTGTGGGCGGCCGGCGTTGCGAGCGTCGGAAGTGTTGCGTTCTTGCTGCGGTGGTGGCTGCACTGAGCCCGGTCGTCACAGGTCGAGCAGGTAAACGGCGTAGGGCACTCCGAAACGGTCCGGAACTCTGCGCTCCAGCCTGAACCCCATCCGCAGGTAGAGGCTCAGCGCAACCTCCATGGCCGGACTGGTATGGAGCGCGATCGACGAGGCGCCGTCGCGGCGGGCGCGCTCGATGCACGCCTCGGTCAAGCTCCGCCCAAGCCCGCGGCCCCGCGCCTCGGGAGCGACGACCAGCATCCGGATCAGCGGCCAATTCGGTTCGAAGAAGCTCGCTCTCGGCTCGGAAAAAGGGCGGCAATAGGCCACGGCTGCGGCGACGCGTCCGTCGGCCTCGCCGACCAGAAGTTCGGCCTCCATCGCCAGAGCGGACATTCGGCCTACAGCCCGCTCGAGCGTGGCCCAATCGCTGTAGGCGTGGCGATATTGCTCGAACGCCGCGAGCGCGACGGAGTCGACCCCCTTGGCATCGGCCTCTCGGAAGGCACGGATATGGGATGAAACCTCCGCGCCGCTGCCACCCGCCTGATTTTCCACGATCGATTCCGCTCCGACTTTCAAAGCTATGCTAAACATTGTACTGATTCAACTGTTAGTCGCCCTAACATGGGAGAATGGCCCTGACCGACGAGCAGCTTCACGCCATGGCGAGCGGACTTCAGGCCGCGGCGGCCCGGATGGCGCGAATGGCGCGGCGCGGCCCCGGGGTCGACTCCGTCAGCTCAGCTCGGCTGTGGGTCCTGTCGCTTCTGAGGTCGGGCGGGCCGATGTCGCTGGCCGACCTCGCCGCGGCGCAGGAGGTCAAGGCGCCGACCATGTCGCGGATCGTCGAGGCTCTGGTGAAGGACGGGCTTGCGACGCGCGAGGCCGATCCCGTCAACCGCCGCAAGGTCCGGATCGCGGCGACCGACGAGGGGCGGCGGCGGCTCGAGGCGGGGCGCGAAGGACAGGTCCGGGCACTTCGCGAGCGGCTTCGGAGGCTTGCGGACAGCGAGCAGCGGGCGCTGGCGCGCGGCGTCGAGGTGCTCGAGCGGGCGTTGCGGTAGCGTGCCTGCTCCGGCCGGATCGGCCGAGTGCCGGACTCAGCCCGCGGCGGTGGGGCTCGGCCGCCGTGCGAAAGCGGGATGGGCGGCAAGCGGAGCGCAAGCCCTTGCCACGCCCTGCGCAAGCCCGGGGCCGAGGCGGCGCTCGAGCGCCCGGGCGATGGCGATGCCCGCGGCGGCGAGCAGGACTCCGCCGATCACGTCGACGAGGTAATGCGCTCCGTCCAGCGGAGTGGATGCCAGCATGGTGAGGTTGAGCAGCAGCGCCGGCGTCCGAGCCGCTCGAACGCCCCAGAAGCCCCAGGCAAGGAGCACCGCTCCGCAGGCGTGGAAGCTTGGGAAGGTAATCAGGCCCGCGCCCTTCAGCGGATCGATCCAGGCCATGGTGCCGGCGCGCATCCCCTCGATGAACTCGAGATGCTGGAAGGTGCTGACGGGGTGCAGGTTGCGAAAGCTCTCCGGGGGCACCTGAAGGTGGGCGTAGATGGACACCGCGGGTACGAAATAGAAAATCAGGCAGGTTACCGTCAGCGTGAAGCTGAAGGCGAAGGAGAAGAGATGAAGCCGCCTGAACCCGCCCTGCCAGGCGAGAAGGGCGATGAGCAGGGGCGGCTGCATCATGAAGGAGAGGTAAGCGGCGCGGTAGGCGATCGCGACCCACGGACGCGAGTCCACCCATTGGGCATAGGTCATCCAGTCGAACCCGAGGGCCCGGTCGGCCGCGAGGAGCAGGCCGTCGCGGAAAGGCGCGTCGCTGGCGGCGGCGGCGAAGCTCAGAAGCATCCCGATCGGCAGGATCAGGCAGAATTGCAGGAAGGCCGCGGTTCCGACCAGGATCCGGGGGATCCGGTGGAGCCGCAGGTGAAAGGCGAGTAGCGTCGCGACCAGCGCCACCAGCGCTACCGGCAGGCTCGAGGCCGGCGCGGATACGCCCAGCCAGACGAGGGAGGCGAGCGTGATCAGCGCCATCACGGCGATCATCGCCCAGCTGAGAGCGATGGCTGGGCGGGGGTCGAGCGCATTGTCCATGGCGCCCTTGCTATGGGGCGATGGTTAACAGGCTCCTAAGAAGGCGGGCCCGACGCAAAGTCAAAGCTGCCCTTGCCGCGCCGCATTGTGGTGCTTATGGCCCGGGCGACCTTTCCTCACCTAAAGAGTTATCCTGAAATGAGCCTCCGCAACGTGGCGATCATAGCGCACGTCGATCACGGCAAGACCACCCTGGTCGACCAGCTGTTCCGCCAGTCCGGCACCTTCCGCGACAATCAGCGCGTGGAAGAGCGGGCGATGGACTCCAACGACCTCGAGAAGGAGCGGGGGATCACCATCCTCGCCAAATGCACCTCGGTCGAGTGGCAGGGGACTCATATCAACATCGTCGACACCCCCGGCCACGCCGATTTCGGAGCCGAGGTCGAGCGCATCCTCTCGATGGTGGACGGCGTGATCCTGCTGGTCGACGCGGCGGAAGGCCCGATGCCCCAGACCAAGTTCGTCACCGGCAAAGCGCTTGCGCTGGGGCTGAGGCCGATCGTCGTCGTCAACAAGATCGACCGTCCGGACGCCCGCGCCGCCGAAGTGCTGGACGAGGTGTTCGAGCTCTTCCTGACTCTGGAGGCGAGCGACGAGCAGCTCGACTTCCCGACCCTCTACGCTTCGGGGCGTTCAGGCTATGCCGGGCTTTCCGACGACGTGCGCGAGGGCGACCTGACCCCGCTGTTCGAAGCGATCGTCGGCCACATCCCGGCGCCCGATGCCAATCCCGACGGTCCGTTCCGGATGATCGGGGTCCTTCTGGATCGCGATCCCTTCCTCGGTCGGATCCTCACCGGCCGGATCGAAAGCGGCCGGCTCAACGTCAACATGCCGATCAAGGCGCTGGACGTCGACAACAACGAAGTCGAGACGGGCCGGGCCACCAAGGTCTTCGCCTATCGCGGGCTGGAGCGGGTTCCGGTGGAGACCGCGCAGGCGGGCGACATCGTCGCCATTGCCGGTCTGACCAAGGCGACCGTCTCCAACACCATCGCCGAAATGGCCGTGACCCGCGCCATCGCGGCCCGGCCGATCGACCCGCCGACGCTCGCGATGAGCTTCGCGGTCAACGACAGCCCTTATGCGGGGCGCGACGGCGACAAGGTGCAGAGCCGCGTGATCCGCGACCGCCTGGAGCGCGAGGCCGAGACCAACGTCGCCATCCGGCTCACCGAGAGCGCCGAGAAGGACGCCTTCGAGGTCGCCGGCCGGGGCGAGCTCCAGCTCGGGGTCCTGATCGAGACGATGCGGCGCGAAGGCTTCGAGCTTTCGATCAGCCGGCCCCGGGTCCTCTTCCAGGAGGGGCCGAGCGGGCGGGAGGAACCCTATGAGACGGTCGTCATCGACGTCGACGAGGAGCATGCCGGGACCGTCGTCGAGAAGATGGCGCAGCGCAAAGGCGAGATGACCGACATGCGCCCGTCCGGCGGCGGCAAGACGCGGCTGACCTTCTCGGCGCCATCGCGCGGCCTGATCGGCTATCACGGGGAGTTCCTCTCCGACACCCGCGGCACCGGGATCATGAACCGGCTGTTCGAGAAATACGGCCCCTACAAGGGCCCGATCACCGGCCGCCAGAACGGGGTCCTCATCTCGATGGAGCAGGGCGAGGCCGTCGCCTACGCGCTCAACATGCTGGAAGAGCGGGGAGTCCTGTTCATCTCGCCGGGCGAGAAGCTCTACGAAGGCATGATCATCGGCGAGAACGCCAAGCCCCAGGATCTCGAGGTCAATCCCTTGAAGTCCAAGCAGCTCACCAACTTCCGGGCGAGCGGCCCCAAGGACGAGAGCATCCGACTAACCCCGCCGAGGCGGATGACCCTGGAACAGGCCATCGCCTACATCCAGGACGACGAGCTGGTCGAAGTCACTCCGAAGGCGATCAGGCTGAGGAAGCGGCACCTCGATCCGCACGAGCGCAAGCGGCAAAGCCGGAAAGCCGAAGCCGCGTAGCGCTTCGGCGAGCCGCCGAGCGGAAGACCGCCGGCGCGGCACGCGCCGCCGAGGCTTCAGCGAGAGACGGCGAAGGCCGGCCAGCCTGCCGCCTGGCGGACAGGACTGACGTCACGAATTCAGTTCGTGACGTCCGCACGGAGCGAGTGGGTTCGCCCGGAGCCGCGCAGGCGCGGAGAAATGGGGTTCACTCGAAGCCGCAAAGGCGCGAAGGCTCGGCGGACCGCATGATCGCCGGTGAGAACGCCAACTCTGCAAGTGACTGCCATCTGATCGCCGAGTAACGGTCACCCGACTGTCTCCGGCCAAATTCGAAAGAGGACCCGCCCAACGATGCCGCCCTTCAAAGACACTTTCCAGGACCGGGTCGGTCAGGCCGCCGAAGCCAAGCGCAAGGCGCTCGAGAAGCTGAAGTCGAAGGCGCCGGTCGATCCGGCCGTCGCCGAGGCCCGCGCCGAGGCCGCCCGCCAGCGCGAGGCCAAGGCGGAGGAGAAGCGCGCCGCTAAGGCGGAAGCTGCGAAGGCGGCCGAGCAGGCCCGGGCGGCGGAGGCGGCGAAGACGGCGGAGGCCGCCGCTTCGGCGCCTCAGCCGCTTACGGAGGCGGAGCGCAAGGCGGCGCGGGATGCGCGGTATGCGGCGAGGAAGAGCCGGAAGTGAAGGCGGCGCTGATCGGACTTGTCCTGATCTCCGGCCTGGGCTCGGCGGCTTCGGCATCGCCGGCGGACCATATCGCGCCGCGCGACCTACATCGGTTCCAGGCCCAGTTCGACGGCAAAAGGACGGGGACCGGCGGCGACCTGCTGTCGGTCAGCGATCGCTGCGTCTCTTTCGAGCATGAACGCGGCGGCGGCATGTTCGTCGTCAGCAAGAGCGATGCCGACCGAATCCGCAAATTGTATCGGGAGAGCGGGCGCGGCAGAGTCCTGATCGAAGGGATATTCAGATCGAAGCTGGTGCAGCCGAGCTGGGCGACGCCGAGCCCCTGCGGCGAGGCGGGATTCGAGGACGTCACCGTCCGTCCCATGGGCCAAGGCACGCACCCGAAGGCCCCTGGGGTGCGGATCAACCTACTGCGGCGATAGCTGGGAGCGCTTGGAAAGGGCCGGCCGGAGACAGGGACATTGCGGTGACTGTCCCCATTTCAGTGTAAATGCATAGTGTCACTCGTTTCGCCTTCGCGTCGCCGTCGAAGTCGGTCCAGCCCGACCGTGCTTCGAGCATAAATCCGCCGATTTTGCTGAAGCTCATCGAGGCGCGGGCGATACTCAATATCTTCGGCGCTGTGCCTTGTCGATTTCGCGCATCGACGGAATCACCCACCAACCGCTTACCAGAAGCAACATGTTGCCCACGAGGATATAGAATGTCGGCACGTCCAGAACGTCCGCAAGGTCAAGAATCAAGCTCAGCATCAATGCGGCCGCGGCGATCATCCAGAGCCATTGAATCCGGTTCAGTTTCATTAATCCCGCCTGTTCGTCTCCCGAAGCCTGAACGAGAGGGACGGACGAGGGTTGCGACACCCGGTTGCGGGAAGGTGTTTTTGTCCTGGCAAGCGGAGGGCTTCAGGCTCTGGGCGGCCGCTCTGCACAATTTCTCCTTCTCCAGGGCATCAGGGTTGCAAGGGCCTGTGCCACAGGGGAGGCTGATTGCCGGGGAAGGCGAAGCGATGGCGGTGCAGCTGGGAATGAGCGGCCGGAGCGGGGCGCAGGTTTGGCGGGTGGCGGTCTGGGGCGCCGCCGCGGCGCTGATGCTCGCGCCTGCCGTCGCCGCCCGGCTTACGGATGAAATGGCCTGGGACCCAACTGACTTTGGCCTCTTCGCAATCACGATCGCCGCGGCCTGCGGCAGCTGGGAGCTAGCGATGCGCAAAAGCAAGAATTTGGCCTATACCGCCGGGGCCGTCGTCGCGGCCGGCGCCGTCTTGCTGCTCTTCGTCGTCAACGGCGCGGTGGGCCTCATCGGCAATGAGGACGATCCGGTGAACTTTCTCTTCTTCGGAGTGATCACGCTCGCTTTGGGCGGAGCGGTCATCGTGCGCTTTCGCGCCGAGGGTCTGGCGCGGGCGATGGCGGTCACCGCCGGAGCGCAGGTCGCGACCGGGGCGCTCGCGGTGGCGATGGTTTCCGACCTCCAAGGCTTCGCGCTGGGGACGGCGATGTTCGTCCCGCTCTGGCTGCTTTCGTCCTGGCTGTTCGCGCGCGCCGCGCGGGCGCAGGCCGCCTAGACGCGCTTACCGGGAGTGGCGCCGGCCCGCTAGAGGCTGGTCAGGAAGTCCTGCCGCTCGAGCAGCATGAAGAGCAAGGTGCAGCCGAGCAGCAGGACGCAATAGAGGAAGGCCAGCTACTTCAGGGTATCGGTCGCCGCCCGCAATCTGTTCATCATCAGCCTCTTATCACGTGCGGGAGGAAGCGCGCCCGGTTGCCGGTGATGAGGCCGTCCTCCCTGATGCCCATCCCGGCCGCTTCGCCGTCGACCACCCAGCTCCCGAGGACGGGATAGCCGCCGCCGAAGTCGCGAAGCGGATAGAGTTCCTGATACATAGTCAGGCCTTCCACATATTCGCCCTGGGTTCGGGCGACGGTCCGGCCGTTCTCCACGACCTCGATGTTCGAGCCTTCGCGGGCGAGGAAGGGCTTGGCGACGTAGCTGCTGCCGATCTTCTCCGCGCGGACCGAGGCGGCGAGCAGATTGGGGTGGCCGGGAAACATGTTCCAGAGGATCTGGAGGATCGCCTTGTTGCTCCAGATCATCTTCCAGATCGGCTCGATCCAGGCGGTGTCGGGAAGGTGGCGGACGATGTCGGGGCCATAGGCCTCGGCGACGATCCACTCCCAGGGATAGAGCTTGAAGATCGCGGTGATGAGCTGGTCCTCATGGTCGAGGATCCGGCCCGAGGGGTCGAGGCCGATATCGTCGATCAGCACCGCATGGGTCTCGAGGCCGGCCTGGGTTGCGAGGTCGCGAAGGTAGGTCGTGGTGATCGTGTCCTCGTGCGAGGGATCGGCCGTGTGGGTGAACCAGATGCGCCGGCCATGAAGGCGGGGGCGAAGCTCCGCCCAGCGCGCGATCAGCCTTTCGTGCAGGCTGTTATACTGGTCGAGGTCGGGGAACAGGTCCTCCTTCCACTCCCACTGGATGACCGCCGCCTCGAGGAGGGAAGTGGGCGTGTCGCAGTTGAACTCGAACAGCTTCGGCTCGCCCTCGCCATTATAGCCGAGATCGAAGCGGCCATAGTTGAGCGCGGGCGGTTCCTGCTTCCAGGCGGCCTTGATCGCCCGGTGGCAGAAGGCCGGGATCCCGAACAGCTCCATGAGCGTCGGATCGTTGGCGATCTTCTCGCCGGCTTCGAGGAAGAGATCGTAGAGGGTTTCAGTGGCCGTCTCGATCGTTTCGATCTCGGCTGCGGCGAACGAATAATAAGCGCTCTCGACCCAATAGGACTGGCCTGCCTCGCTGTGCCAGATCAGCCCCTGCGCTTCGACGATGGGCTGCCAGCCTTCGCGCGGGGCGGCCCTGTGCCGCTCCATCCCGCGCTCAGGATCGCCCGCCGCCGAAGCGCCGGGAGCTCGATCCGAGGCCCCCGCGCGACACGGCCTGCGAACGGGTCATTTTCGTCGAAGCGGGCGAGCGGGCGTAG
This sequence comes from Allosphingosinicella sp., assembly GCA_036386845.1. GTDB lineage: Bacteria > Pseudomonadota > Alphaproteobacteria > Sphingomonadales > Sphingomonadaceae > Allosphingosinicella. Next base: position 8,879 of record DASVUW010000347.1, read on the forward strand.
TCGACGCCCGGCTGAGGAGCGAAGGAGCCCGGCCTGCCGTGGCGGGCGTAGCGTCTGTCGTAGATGGAATCGCCATAATAAGGCACGGCGGCATTGCGGCCGATATAATACCAGAGGAAGGCGCTGGAGCCGCCGCTTCGGCCGCGGTCGTCGCACAGATCGTCGTCGACCCGGCTGCCCCGCTGGTCGACGCAGACCGCGGTGTCGCGATCGGCGATGACGTCCTCGTTCCAGCCGTCGTTCGACGAGCAGGCCGGCAGTGCGACCAGGGCCGCCGCCATCGCCGTCGTCATGGACAATTGCTTCCTCATCGCTCTCGTCTCCCGTCAGCGCGGCTCAGGGGACCATGCAGGCGGCCTGGAGGATTCCGATCCCCAGCCCGGTCCCGCCGACGAATATGCCCGACGCCGAGCAGCCTTCCGTGATTCGGGCCGAGATGGACCGGAAGAGCAGCCTCGAGATGAGGAAGAAGACGGCGAGCTGAACGATCGCGGCGACGGCGCCCCAAAGGAGCATGTCGGGAATGTTCACCGAATGGCCGATGACCAGGGCGACCGGGACGCAGAAGCCGAGGAAAGTGCCGGTTAGCTGCACCGCCGCGGCGCTGTTGCCGTTGCGGATGAGTTCGAACTCGCGGTGAGGAGTGATCATCACGTAGACGGCGAGGAACGCGGTCGCGAGGAGGATCGCGGAGCCGAAATAAGCGAGAAAATGCGGCAGCGTTTCCGTGAAATAGGCGAACATCCGGAGCCCCCTTGCCATTGCGGCGAGGAGAGTAGCCTAACAGCCGGACAGCCTTTGCGAAAGCTCGTCGCGCGACAGCCTCCAGGCGGCGAGCAGGGCAGCGGCGAGGGCGAGGGCGAGGGTCATCCGGCGTCTCCCGCCAGATCGAGCACGGCCGCCCACTCCTCGTCCCGTACCGGTGCGACCGAGAGGCGGGACTGGCGGATGAGCTCCATCCCGGCGAGCCTCGGGTCGGCCTTGATGGCCTTCAAGGTTACCGGCCCGAGCGCGCGCAGCGGCTCCACCGCGACCGAGACCCAGTCGCCGTCCTTCGGGTCCGGTTGCGCTTCCCGGGCGATCCGCATGATCCCGACGACGGCGCGGTCCTGGCCGCTATGGTAGAAGAAGGCCTCATCGCCGGACTTCATCGCCTTCAGATGGAGTCGGGCCGCCGGGTTGCGGACGCCATCCCATTCGGTCGCGCCTTCGCGGATGAGCTCATCCCAGCTGTAGCTGCCGGGCTCGGATTTCATCAGCCAGTGCGCCATCGAATTGCTTCCTCCGCCGCCAGCGTAGATTTTTAGTGCGCGGCACGCCACAAGGACCCGCATGCGGCCTGTCATCCTGTTCTGCCTTTTGCTCTCCGCCTGCGGCGAACCGGCGACGGTCGCCGATCGGGCGGCCCGGGACAATGATGCCGCACCGGCGGCTGCCGTCGTGACTCCCGAATCGCGGCCGGTGCGTATCGGGGAGCTCGGGGCGAATTTCCGGGCCTGCAGCGCGGCGGGCACCCCGCGAAACCTGAAAGCCGGCGAGGCCCTGCCCGTCCGCTCCTCGCCGTTCGACAATGCTGGGGAGACGGGGAGCGTGGCCGGAAACGCGCGCTTCTTCATCTGCACTCGAAGCCACGACCAGAAGTGGTTCGGGATCGTCTTCGACGAGGGCGGCTCGCTGGCGCAGCGGTGCGGCGTCCTGGAGCCGGTGACCCGGCGCCGCGACTATGATGGGCCGTGCCGGTCGGGCTGGGTGCAAAGCGCCTTCGTCAAGGTGATCGCAGGGGAGGGGCCGACCCCCGCAACTCCCGCCGAGGGAGGGAACGTTTCGGTTCCGGCCGATTCTGGCCTTCCAGGTAATTGAAAAATGCGGATTTTTCGGTTGGTTCCAAGATAAATCGAATTTATTTTCGACGTGTCTCTTGAGTCACACGACTCATCGCGTCGGTGGCGTCGATGGGTTGCGTGGCAAGCCGAGTTCGACCATCTGCCCCTCAGCTTAGTAGCGAGAGCGGGCCTGACGCAGCCGATTAGCGGCTGCCGGGAGCTCGAGACGGGGGCGATCAGGGGGTGCGGTTCTCGCATCCGGGGGATCAGCCGGCCGCATAAAAAAAGAGACTAGATGAACCGGATCGTTCGCTTCGCGGGCTTCGCGGCGGCTGCCTTTGCGCTCGTCGCCGGCGCCAGCTACTCCGACCCCGCCGCCGCCGGCGAAACCCTCACAAGGGCTCCGGCCGTTGCAGGCATCGAGGCCCCCGAGTCGCCGCCGGCCATGACCGACCCGAGCCTTTTCTCGAGGATGTGGGCCAACGTCACAGCCCTGGTGACTCCGACTTCCGAAGCCCCGACGGCCTCCCCGGCGAGACCGCTCGCCGATCTCGTTCAGGCCTATGCCGGAACCCAGACCGGCGACCGCGAGACGGAGTGCCTCGCCAACGCCGTTTATTTCGAGGCTCGAAGCGAGCCGATCGAAGGCCAGCTCGCCGTTGCCGAGGTGGTTTTGAACCGGGCGTCCTCGGGCCGCTATCCGACCGACCTTTGCGCCGTCATCACGCAGAAGGCGCAATTCTCCTTCATCCAGCGCGGCCGTTTCCCGCGCGCCGACCGCGGCTCCGAGGCCTGGAGGAAGGCCGTCGCGATCGCCAGCATCGCCCGCCAGAAGCTGGCCGGCAACCTCCCCTCGAGCGTCCTTTGGTATCACGCGACCTACGTCTCGCCGAGCTGGGGCAAGCGCCTCACCCGCCAGACCCAGATCGGGCTGCACATTTTCTACAGCTGAGCGCGAGCCGACTCCCCTCCCTGGAAGGGAGGGGCTGGGGGTGGGTAGGCGAGCGAAGCGAGACTT